>JAYTNY010000720.1:0-4080 GCA_043748055.1 Roseobacter sp. | reverse complement strand
GTGCGGGTGGGTCATGGTGGCTACTGCTTTGGCTTCGGTCTCGAAGCGCCGCTCAAAGTTGTCTTCGTCGGCCAGCGACGGCAGAATTAATTTGATGGCGACCTCGCGGCCCAAGTGCGGATCGCGAGCGCGATAGACCTCGGCCATGCCACCGCGCCCCAACAACGCCAAAATTTCGTAGCGGCCAATCGTTTTACCGATGAGTTGTGACATACTATTTCGCCAACTCAATCTTCAACCGAAACCGCACATCGTTATCCACAAACAGCGCGCCGTGCGATTGATGCACTGGATGAAACTCGGCGCCCTCCAAAATGGCGCTGCTGATGGGGATGGTGCTGTCGCCTTCCTCGTCTTCCACAAACTTCACGCTGGCCCAGCGCCCATCGGCCCCAGCTTGCACCACGGCTTTGGCCACTGTCTTGTTGCCATAGCCCACAATGCACAAGGTGGGCACGCTGGCTTTGGGCTTTAGCTCGCTGCGGAACTTTTTGGCATCGGCAATGTGAGCGCGGAACGGCTCGGCGGCCCAACGCGGGTCGGCGAATACGTCCACCGGTTTGTCGCTGGCGTCGAACACAGCGGGGTAAATGGGCAGCAGTTGGTACGCGCCGGGGAAGGTCGAAACCGCGTCACGAATCTGATCCCCCAACAACCCAAACGGCAGCAATCCCTGCCCGGTGAGCAAGGCCACAATCGATTTTGGGGTGCCCATGTGTGGCCCGCCCATAAAGATCACCCGTTCAGCAACTTGGTCGCCGCCCAACACATCCAAAAAGTAGCGCGTTACCAGGCAGCCCATGCTGTGCGCAATCAAAATCACTTTGGCGGTGGGGTCGGGCAGGGTCTTGCGCCAGGCCTCCAGTTGTTGTTTGAGTTGGTTGGCCGCCAGACGCAGGTCTTTGCGCCAGTCGTAGGCGAAGGCCAACAGGTCTTTGCCCATCTCATAGCCCAGGCTCTCGCGCAGAAAATCGGTCAGTTGCGAATACTGTTCTTGCTTATACAAGTTCGGCACCACAACCACTTCCTCAACCAGACCTTTCACCGTAAGCGGCTCTTTCTCTGGCAGCTTAAACAGCTCGGTTTGGGTTGCCAGCATCATCAAGCTGGGCCAAATCAGTTTGTCGCCTAGCCACAACTGCGACCCCATGAAGCCTGGGATAAACACAATGGGCTTGCGCGCCTTAAGTGCTTTGGTGCGGCTGCCCAGTTGGTCGGGCGTAAACGCGGGTTTGTAGATCAGCGTGGCCGGGCCGATGTGTACCGATTCGCCGCCGGTCAGTTCGCGCCGCGTCACTTTTTCGCCTGCAATAAATGTGCCGTTGGCGCTGCGGTTATCAATAATCTTTACGCCGCCATCCGTGCGTTCGATGCGGGCATGGATGCGCGACACCTTCGGATGATTCAGCACCACATCGTTCTCTGGCGCACGGCCAATCGAGAGGCTGCCCGCAGGTAGCGGCACCTCCCAGATGCGCCCTTCAAACTGCATGGCGACACGCGCCACATGGGTGTTGGGCAAAACAACATCTAGCGCTTCTTCATGCGCCGTTTGCTCAAGTTCGCGGACGTTGTCAATCACGGTGGCTTCCAGCACCGTTTCATCATTTTCTATGCTGCGGGTTTGGGCTGATGGGGCCTGCACAGGCATGAGGCGCAGCACAGCATCGCTGATGGTGAGAGTGTCGCCCTCGGCGATAGGAGTGACGCTTGTGATGGTTTCGCCGTTTACGCGCGTGCCGTTGGCGCTGCCCAGGTCCTCAACCTGCCAGCCGTTTTCTGTTTGGCTCAACCGTGCATGGTTGCGCGAGACGTTGTCGTCCAGCAACGTAATATCGTTGTGGCTGCCGCGCCCAATTTGCACGCTGGGCGTTTGCAACACGTAGCGCCATTCTTTGCCGTGGTGGGTGACGGTGAGGTTAAGGGTGTGCGCGCGTGTGCTGGGCATGAGCGAGATGATATTGCATTCGTGTTCTCGTGACAAAATGATGCATGCGCGTACAATACCGCCCCGTGATGAACTGTTTTAGGACGACTCAGCCTACGCTACAAAACAAGCGCTTGCGTCAAAGCCAAATTGGGTGCTAGCCCAGGGTTATGCCACTCAAGTTGCCCCCACGATGTTGGCGATACCCTTAAGATGCGAGCATTGCTTTTCTCTTCAAGACATTACGGAGATTCTGGAAACACGATGGATAAAGAAAGTTTGTTAGCCCTGTACCGGCAAATGCTGCTCATTCGCAATTTTGAAGACAAAAGCGCGGAGATGTATGCCGCAGCCAAAATTGCCGGTTTTTTGCATTTGTATAACGGTCAGGAGGCAGTCGCCGTCGGCTCAATCTCCGCGTTGAACCCCGACGACGAAATTGTGGTGAACTACCGTGACCACGGCTGGGCGCTGGCGCGTGGCGTGCCCGCCCGCAATGTGATGGCCGAACTGTTTGGCCGCAGCGGCGGCACCACCGGCGGGCGTGGCGGCAGCATGCACTTGGTGGATGTGGACAAGCACTTCTGGGGTGGCTATGCCATTGTCGGTGGGCATTTGCCGCTGGCAACGGGTTTGGCTTATGCGGCGCAGCACCAGAAAACGGGCCGCGTAACCCTGTGCAGCATGGGCGATGGCAGCACCAACATCGGCACTTTTCATGCGGCGCTGAACTGGGCCAAGTTGTGGAACCTGCCGATTATTTTTATGGTGGAAAACAACGACTTTGCGATGGGCACGCCCTACAAAGATCACAGCCCGGTGCCAATGATTAAAAAGGCGGCTGGCTATGACATGTATTCCGAGCAAGTGGACGGCCAAGACGTGATGGCTGTGCGCGAGACGATTTGCCGCGTGGCCGAGCGGGCCCGTAACGGACAAGGCCCCAGCTTTTTGGATGTGGTCACGTATCGGTATCGCGGCCACAGCATGGCCGACAGTGACCAGGGCCGCAGCAAAGCCGAGATTGCCGAGTGGAAGAAGCGCGACCCAATCAACTTGTTCGCCGAAAATGTGTTGTTTAACAAAGGTGTGACCGCGCAAGAGTTGAGCAATATCGAGAAAGGCGTGTTGGCCGAGGTGGAAGATGCCGTGCAGTTCGCCGACGCCAGCCCCGAACCTGCTCGTGAAACCCTCTACTCGCACATCTACGCCCAACCCGTCGCCAATATGCAAGTAGAAGGCTCGTTAAGCAAGCCGGCGACGTTGTATTCGGCAAATGGCAAACACTAGGATAGGTTTGAAAGTTTGAAGGTTGGAAGGTTCGTAATACCTTCAAACCTTCAAACCTTCAAACCTTCAAACCTTCAAACCTTCAAACTGAACTATGGCAGAAATAACCTACCGAGAAGCCCTGAAACGTGCGATGCGCGAAGAGATGCAGCGCGACCCCAACGTCGTGGTTTGGGGCGAGGACATTGTGAACTACAACGGTTCGGGTGGCGCGTATGCCGTCACAGCGGGTCTCTCCAAAGAATTCCCTGGCCGCGTGCGCGACACGCCGATTGCCGAGGAGGCGATTGTGGGTGTGGGCGTAGGCGCAGCCATGGCGGGCATGCGCCCCATCTGCGAGTTGATGACGGTAAACTTCTCACTCGTCGCGTGGGACCAGATTGTGAACCACGCCGCCAAACCGCAGCACATGTTCAACGGTAATATCAAAGTGCCGATGGTGATTCGCATGCCCAACGGCTTTGGCCGCACGGGCGCCACCCACAGCCAAAACTTTGATGGCTGGTTTGCTTCGATCCCCGGCCTGAAAGTGGTGGCACCCGCCACGCCGTATGACGCGAAGGGCTTGCTCAAAACGGCCATTCGAGATGACGATCCGGTGATCTTTCTGGAGCACTTGCAGCTTTATGGCACGAAGGGTGAGGTGCCCGACGAAGAATACTTGATCCCCATCGGCGTGAGCGACAAGAAGCGCGAGGGCAAACATATAACGATTGTGACGTGGGGCCGCATGGTGGTCGAATCGCTGAAGGCGGCGAAGGTGCTGAGCGGTGACGGCATTGAGTTGGAAATAATTGACTTGCGCTCGTTGCGCCCGCTCGATCTTTCGTTGGCGCTGGAAAGCGTGAAGAAGACCAACCGCG
>JAYTNY010000719.1:0-1904 GCA_043748055.1 Roseobacter sp. | reverse complement strand
CAAAACCAACGCAACACATAAGAGGCATGACTATCTCAGCAGCAGACTCACCGCATGCAAGTGATAAATCAGCACACCTGCCCACAGCAGCGAGTCAATCCGATCAAAAATGCCGCCGTGGCCGGGAATTAAATGCCCCGAATCTTTGGCATTGGCCTGGCGCTTAAACATGGATTCGATGAGATCGCCCAGCACGCTGAGAGAGCCGACAAACACGCCGCCCACAAGCCCAACCCCCAACCCAAATGGCGCAAACCAGCCCACTGCCAAGCCACCCAACACCGCCGCCACAATGCCGCCCACATACCCCTCCACCGTTTTGCCAGGGCTGATGCGTGGGGCCAGCTTGCGCTTGCCAAAGCGGCGGCCTACCAAATACGCGCCGCTATCGGCCAGCCACGTGGTAACGCACGTAAGCGCCAGCCACCAGATGCCTTGATCGAACAGCCGCACGCCCGCCAAGTGTCCACCGGTCAATCCCAAATACAAACCACCTGCCACCGCCAGCGCCCAGTCGGATGAAGTGTGATCGAGCGGTTTGCGCATCTCCAGCGCCAGCGTCGTCATGAGGCCGATTACCCCGGCGAAGAGCAGAACCGACGAGGCGGGCAGCACCACGCCATCGAAGGCGATGAGCGCGGCAAACAGCGCAATGAGCAGGGAAGGGGCATGGCCTGCCTTGCGCAGTAAGCCAATCAGTTCATAGGTCGCTAACCCCGTCGCAAACAAGATCAATCCCAAAAACCACCAGCCACCCAGCCAAGCGAATGCGATAAATGGGACGACGAAAAGAACACCACCAAATAAGCGGAGCGGCAAATCGTTGGGTTTTGGTTTGGCTGCGTTCAACCGCTAAATTGTAAGAGGAGTGCGCGTGGAAAAGCAAAACACGAATCGTAAAGATTCGTGTTTTGCTTGACTCAACTGATAAGCATTCTGAGCGTTCGGCGCAGCGCCGCGTCGAAGAATGCGGATGCGGTGGAACTTCGCCGGCAAAGCTCGGCATAGAGCGCATTCTTCGGCTGCGCTCAGAATGCTCTGCAATGCTCAAAAGCTACTTCGCGTTCAACCCGCCAAACCGGCGGTCGCGTTTCTGATAATGCTCTAAAGCCTTTTTTAGTTCACCCTCGTCAAAATCCGGCCAGTGCGTATCGGTCACGTAATACTCGGCGTAGGCGCTTTGCCACAGCAAGAAGTTGCTGGTGCGCAGCTCGCCGCTGGTGCGAATAATCAAATCGGGGTCGGGCTGGCCGCGGGTGTAGAGGCGGCGGCTAATGGCCTCCTCGCTAATCTCATCGGCAGAGATGCCCTCGGCCACCATCGCCTTCACCGCGTCCACAATCTCGGCGCGTGAGCCGTAGTTCAGCGCGGCGTTCCACACCAGGCGGTCGTTGTTCTTGGTCAGCTCAATCGCATCGGCCAGCTTCTTTTGGATGTGGCTGGGCAGCCGATCCATGCGCCCCAGGTGACGAAGCTGTACACCGTTCTTGTGAATCTCTTCCAGTTCGCGGTCCAGGACGTTGTCGAACAATTTCATCAGCCCGCTTACTTCGTCGGCGGGGCGGTTCCAGTTTTCGGTGGAGAACGCATACGTGGTTAAGTGTTTGATGTTGTGCCGGACGCAGGACTTCAAGATGCGACGCACGTTCTCGGTGCCAGCGCGGTGCCCGGCCAGGCGGGGTAGGTTGCGCGTTTTGGCCCAGCGCCCATTCCCATCCATGATGATGGCGAGGTGGTGCAGGGGACGCGTCATCACCAGTGGCTGGATCAGGGCTTGGGTTTTGGGTTCGGCTCGCTTAAAAGAACGGGCGTATGTTGCAATGGATTGAAGTGCCATAAATTAATTCAAATTAAAGCTCCATCACCTCGCGTTCTTTGCGTGCGCTGGCCTCGTCGGCCTTCTC
>JAYTNY010000718.1:0-4449 GCA_043748055.1 Roseobacter sp. | reverse complement strand
GTGCGGCAACGCGTGCGAGACGCGCCCGCCCTGCCCGGTCATGGTGCGCGCCACAATCAGCGCATTCATTACCGCTTCCTCAACACCATACACCACGCTCTCAAAAAGCGCGTCCATCTCATCGTTGGGCAGCATCGCCACCTTGTGGCTGCCTGCGCGCATGGCTGCCCCGGCATTGGCAGTGCTAAACGCAATAAAAATATCGCCAGATGAATTGCCGCCTGTAGTGCCGGTGCGGGCCAATCCCATCGGCACACGCCGCGCCAACCGCTTTAGCTGATGGGGCAACAGTGGCGCATCAGTCGCAATCACCACAATCACGCTGCCTGTTTCAAGCGGCTTTGGCACTGGCACCGAGACAAGACGCCGAAAGCTGGGAATGTCATCAAACGCAGCGCCCAGCGGCACACCCGCCACTGTTAGCTGATGCCGACTGCCAAAATTGGCTTGCAGCAACACCCCTACTGTGTAATTTTTGCGCGCAATTTTTGCGATGCGCGAACTGGTGCCGATGCCGCCCTTGAACTCGTAGCAATTCATGCCCGTGCCGCCACCCACGCACCCTTCGGCCACTGCCCCGCCTGCCGCGTTATCTAGCGCAGCCCATACATGCCTGGGCTTCACGTGCATGCCGTTGATGTCGTTTAGCACGCCATCATACGTTTCGGCGACGACGGGCAACATCCAAAAAATGCCTGGGGCAATGGGGTCGGTTAGCCCGCGTTGGGCATGCCAGCTCACCATCGCATCGCGCACCACGCCCACCGAATGGGTGTTGGTGATGGCTATCGGAGTCTCGATAAAACCAGACTCATCCAGCCAGGTTGTGCCCGTCATCTCGCCATTGCCATTCAGGGCGTACCAACCGGCGAAGCACGGGTCGTAGACCTTGCCGCGTGGCAGCACGGTGGTTACGCCGGTGCGCACACGGCCGCCGCGTATCAATGTGGTGTGGCCCACTTCAACTCCGGCCACATCGGTAATGGCGTTTAGCGGGCCGGGCTTGCCCGCAAAGGGAATGCCCAGGTCGCGGGCACGGACGTGCGCACGAATCACAGTCATGTTTATATCAACTCGGTCTGCTTGCCCTTGTGCAGCAAGGCCATGACCAAGCCAACAACGGCGACCAGCACATTAAAGATCAAGACCAAATTTGCAGGCCACTCGAATGCGCCCGGTGTACTCAGCACGCCATACGTCGCCAGCACGGGCACCACCAATGCCACCAACATGGCAACGTAGTGCCACCATTTGCGTGCATCCGCCGGTATAACCCGAAACACAAACAATGCCAGCAATGCAAACACGATATTAATCAAAAGGATGCCGGTGTTGGTGGTGATGCCAAAGACCTGCATGGGGTCGGCCCCAGATGCGGCGATGATGATGACGACCAGCAACGCAATGGCCGCTGCGACAAACGTGCCGGTGCCCAACGAGTTGCGCGCAGTGGTATTCGCCAGCGCCTTTGGCAAAATGCCATGCCCCGCCAACGCATACCAAATGCGCGTCAGCGAGATCATCGACGTGGAAGCGACGGCCACCATATCCAGCAATAGCGCAATATCCAAGATGGGGGTAATCCACGCGCCCACATACTGTCCGCCCAACGTGCTAAACGGGGATGGGTCTTTGGCCCAATCCCCAATTTTGTCCACCCCAAAGCCAATGGTGCTGGCGTAAATAATCAGCAAGTAAAAAATGCCGGAAAGAATGACCGTGCCGATGATGGCACGCGGGATAGATTTGAACGGCTCTGCAGTTTCTTCACCCAGCGCCGCCGCTGCCTCAAAGCCCACAAACAACGAGAGCGCCATCAGCAACCCGGCAAACACCGAGCCATCGCTGGAGGGCAAGAACGCGGAGAGGGTGTGGCCTTGTGCGCCGCCTTTCACCAGAATAGCCAGCGCTACCACGATGAACGGAATGATGGAGATGACCGTAAGCAGCAACTGCGCCCGCGTCGTTGTTTTTACGCCGATGTAGTTGGCAATCGTAATCAGAATAATCGCGGCGATGGCATAGACATACCAGGGTAACTCCAGGCCAAAGTTGCCCGCAATGGCGCCCGAAGCGATGACGCCAAAGATGAGGTAGAGGCCAGTGATGCCGAGAAAAGTAATGCCTATCCAGTAAAGAAAGGCGCTGAAGATGCCGATGCCTTGCCCGCCTGCGCGGCGCAGATATTCATAGGCTGCGCCAGCGCCGGCGTACTTGCGGGCGTAGACGCTTAGCACCCAACCCGTGCAAAGCGCGGCAATGAGGCCGAGCACAGTGACAAAGGTCGAGCCTTTGCCCGCTGCGCCCGCAATCAGTGCGCCCAGCGCCACCGCCGAGAACACTGGGCCAATGGCCATAGATTGGGCGATGGCGTCGAGCGTAGTGAGAACGGGCTTGCCAAGCCGCTGTTCGCCTTGTTGTTGAACGGATGAACTAGACATGGTTTCTTTGGAAATCTCCTGAATGGGGTACTAGCTGAGTCACTCTGTTTTTTCGCGGAGGAGCGGAGGAAACGGAGATACGGAGTTTTTTTATTTCTCCGTGCCTCCGCTCCTTTGCTCCTCCGTACCTCCGCGAAGAAGAAAAGTCTTGGTAGGTGTTAGACAAACGTGCCATCTTTGCGGCATACGGTTTTCAAATCGCAATAAAAATCGAAGCTCCACACGCCGCCTTCGCGGCCAATGCCAGAGTGTTTGTTGCCGCCGAAAGCTTGCGCCAGATCACGCACAAAGAAACAGTTCACCCACACCAAGCCCGCGCTGATCTGTGCGCTCACGCGCTCGGCGCGCGCAGTGCTGCGCGTAAAAATGGTCGCGGCCAAGCCATAGTCTGTTGCATTGGCTTTGCGAATGGCTTCGGCCTCGTCTTTGAACGTATCAAAAATCAAGACCGGGCCGAAGACTTCGCGTTGCCACAGTTCACTGTCCTCACGCACATTTTTGAACAACGTGGGTTCGTAATACAAGCCGCCCTGGGATGGGTTGACGCGCCCGCCATAGACCCGTGTTGCGCCATCAACTTGCGCCCGCTGTACAAAGCCCTGCACGCGCTGCAAATGTTCGGGGTGAATCAGCGGGCCGACCTGCGTCTCGGCCAGCATGGGGTTGCCCTGGCGCAGTTTGGCTGCGCCCGCCATCATGCGGGCCATTAACTCGTCGGCAATGCTGTCTTGCACCAGCAGGCGTGTGCCCGCCAAACACACCTGCCCGGCGTTGTCGTATTGATCGAGCATGTTGTAGAGCGCTAGATCAAGATCGGCGTCCTCGAACACGAGCAATGGCGACTTGCCGCCCAGCTCAAAGCTGACCGGCGTTAAGTTGGCCGCTGCGTTGCGACCAATGATTCGTGCCGTTTCGGGCGAGCCGGTGAACGAGATGCGGGCTATATCTTTATGCTTCACCAATGCGTCGCCCGCTTCTTCGCCAATGCCTTGCACCACGTTGAACACGCCGGGCGGTAAGCCGGCCTCGTGCGCAAAATCGGCCAGCAGCGAACAGGTGAGCGGCGCCCACTCTGGCGGCTTTAGCACCACCGTGCTACCTGCGGCCAATGCCGGGCCAACCTTCCAGGTGCTGAGCATAAACGGCGCGTTCCACGGCGTAATCAACGCAGCTACACCCGAAGGCTGATACAAGACTTTGTTGTGGGCTTGGCGGTGCGGCGTGGCAAATTCTGGGCCAGTTAGGGTGGTGGCATATTCGGCGAACCAGTGGATGTTGTGTGCGCCGCGTTTCATCACGCGCAGGCGGCTGGCCTCGCGCAGCGAGCCGTTGTCGGTGGTTTCCACATTGGCCAAATCGGGCACACGTTCCTCGATGATGTGGGCCAGCTTTTCGAGATACGGCAACCGCCCGTGCGGGCCGAGCGCAGCCCACGCCGGGAAGGCGGCTTTGGCTGCGGCCACGGCTGCGTTCACCTCGCTTGCGCCGCCGCGTGCCACCTGCGCAATCACGCTGCCGTCTATCGGCGAGAGGTCCTCGAACCGTTGGGTGGATGACACGCGCTGCCCACCGATGTAGTGATCGGTTGAGACGCGCACGTTAGCGACGATTGCATTATTTGTCTCAGGCATTTTGCAAATTCCTTGTCGAACCAAAAAATCGTTCGATGTCTAATGATCGAGAATTTAATGCGAGGGATTTGAAGTTGTCAAGCGATTCGTCTGGAATGATATATTTGGAATAGCGAACAAATGTTCTGACGCAGACAATATCTATGAAGATCGAAACACGTGGCGTTCAAGTCTGTTGCGAGCGCATCAAAAACCTTGAGGTCTACATCCAGGCACACCTGGATGAATCACTCAACCGGAAGATGTTGGCGACGATGGCGGGTTATTCGGTCCCGCATTTTCATCGGGTTTTTGTGGCTGGCACAGGCATGAATGTAACCGGCTATGTGCGCCGAGCAAGAATGGTGCGCGCCGGACGAAAGCTGCGTATGGGCGCG
>JAYTNY010000717.1:0-7763 GCA_043748055.1 Roseobacter sp. | reverse complement strand
GGTTCAATGGCACTCACCCAGGCCGCATACTCCACGCCGGTAATCGTCACGGTCTGCTTCAGCGCACCCGCCGGAAAATCCAACGTCATGCGTTCGGTCAGCTTCACGCGCCCACCGCGATCTTTGTCAACAGGCTTGTCGCTTTGCTTGTCCACACCCACGCGCAACAGGCCGGGCGTGGCGATGCAGCAATCTGTTGGCGCATCTACAAATGCCACATCCAATACAAAGTTGGCCGGACCATCACTCGCGCTCACCACGATGTGAAAGGCTTCCTCGGTTGTTTTTTTGGTATCGGCGCTCAAGCCTCGCCACAAGAGTTGGCGGGTGGCGGAGTCGTAGCTGGCTGTTTTTGAAGATGCTTCAACGTAGTCCACGCCTTTTGGCAACGTCACCACCAGGTTCAGCCCTTGCGTAGGGGTAATGGCCGAAAGCACCAGGCTCGCCTTCACCTCTTTGCCCGCCCGCAGCTTGTTGCTCTCGATAAGCACGCTGGCAGTCACGGCTGGCACAACATCGCTTGCGGCAAGGCTGGCTTCTGTTGTAGGTTGCGTCGTGTCCGTAGCAGCATCTGTGCTCACGATTGCATCAGTAGGCTCAGCAGGCTCAGCGACAACACTGTCTTGGGCATCCGTAATCACCGGTTCAGGTTCGATCTCTGGAACTGGCGTTGATTCGGGCACAGGTGGCGTAGTTTGTATTTCCCCGGCAGCGCTTATATCAACTTTTTCGGGGGGGGGATTATCCTGAGCTGAAGCGATGAAACCCGGTTGAATAAACGAACCCAACACAAGACTGACACCAACCATGACCCGTGCAATGCGTGTAATGCGTGTAGTTGAAGCAAACATGAACTTCCCCCTATGGCTATATACGCCTTATTTTCTGAATAACAAGTTGCAGGTTAGTAATGACCACCAAGATTGTCAAATGTAATAAGTAGGGGCTGATCTGAGATCAGCCCCTACTTGTCTTGATGCAGCGCCAGTGCTACTGTCCCCACCATGAAAACCTTCGCCTTCGCCGGTGCCAGTGGTCGCGCTATTGGCATGTATGCCAAACCCATGGCCCAGCATTTCCAAAACACGGCCCGCATTGTGGGTGTGTTTGATGTGAACCAGCACCGCGCTCGCTTGCTGAGTGAGCAAAGCACCCACCCGCCTGTATTTGCCGACTTCGATGCCATGCTGCGTGAAACCCGACCGGACTGCGTGATCGTGACGACGGTGGATCGCTACCATCACGAGTACATTATTCGCGCGCTCGCAGCCGGTTGCGACGTCATCACCGAAAAGCCCATGACGATTGACGACGCCAAGTGCCGTGCCATTCTGGAGGCCGAGCAACGCAGCGGCAAAACCGTCACCGTCACATTCAACTATCGCTTTGCGCCGTATGCCACACAGGCCAAAGAACTCATTCGCGCGGGCGCCATCGGCAAAGTGCTGAACGTGGACTTCGAGTGGATTCTGGATCGCAAACACGGCGCAGATTATTTTCGGCGTTGGCACCGCCGCATGGAGAACAGCGGTGGGCTGTTGGTACACAAAAGCACGCATCACTTCGACTTAATAAATTGGTGGCTGGACGACGAGCCAGAGCGCGTGTCGGCCCTCGGCTCGCGCCAGTTCTACGGCCCCACCCGCGCCGAACGTGGCGAACGGTGCAGCACCTGCGACCACGCCAAAACCTGCGAATTCTTCGTAAACTTTCAAGACAACCCGCAACTAAAAGCGTTGTATTTCGACGCCGAGGGCGAGGATAATTATTTTCGGGATGGCTGCGTGTTTAGCGACGAGATTGATATTTACGACACGATGAGTGCGACCGTGCGCTACGCAGGCGGCGCGCAACTCGCGTATTCGTTGGTGGCCTATTCGCCCTACGAAGGCTGGCGCACCAGCATTACCGGCACGCATGGGCGCATGGAGCTTGAGGAGATTGAGAGTGGGCCGCTGGCCGGTGCAGCGCCGCGCGTTGTCCGAACCTACGATGCTGCAGGCCACCTCACCGCCCACACGGTTGGCGAAACCGAGGGCGGGCATGGCGGTGGCGACCCGCTGCTATTGGAGCGTTTGTTTGGCGGCCAGAACCTGCCCGACCCATTGGGCCACATGGCCGGTTCGCGCGCGGGGGCCATGAGCATTTTGATCGGCATTGCGGCCAATCAATCCATTGCGCACAACAGCGTGGTGCGAATAAGCGACTTGTTGGAAAAATAAAAGAACAGGGCAACTTATTAAGGCTGCCCTGTTCATACAGCGGGCCACGCGTCCCCCCAGTCGCGTGGCCCGCTGCCCCCCACACGTTATGGCACGGGCACAGGCGGCGGTGGAATCAGCGTCCACTCCAGCTTCATCTTTGCCGCACCGCCATACTCGGCATACAACACTTGCAACTGGTGGGTGCCGCGCCCCAGCTTGCGGGTGAACTCGTGCGTACCCACCGCATTCAGGTTGCCAAACACTTCAACGCCATCCATGTAAACCTTTGCGCCGTCGTCTAACTCTAGGTTGAACTTGTATTCGCCGCTCACCTCAAACCACGCACGCCGCTCCCAGATCACCGAGAAGTTGTCGGCGTTGACGTTTGGCCCTGGGCTGCCGTCGCCCCAGGTCATCATCCGCAAGCAGCCATCGGCATCGCCGTCGTCGCGCTTCAACACCACCAGGCCAGTCCAGTTGGGGGTGTTGTAATAGCGAGCCTCCCAGCGCGAGTAATTCACTCGCCAAGTCATGCTTACACGGGCATTGCCTGTGCGGTGAAAATATTCCAACTGAACGGTGTGTTCGCCGCTGGTCAGCGGCACATCCACGCGCAGCTCGCGGCTTTTGCCCACGCGCCACTCATTCAGCACAATGTTGCCGTCAATCAACAGCCGCACACCGTCGTCGGCCACAATCAAAAACTCATAGTTCTCTGTGCCCGGAAAAGTGAAGCGACCGAAGTAGCGCGCCGAGAAGGCCTCGGCATTGCCCCCGTTCACGTTCACGGTTGGCTCGTTGCGCGTGCTGATGGCCGTGCCGGCCAAGTCACGGTTGTTGAACACCTCTAAATAGAACGCGTTCACCGGCTCTTTTTCCACGGGCTTAGGCGTTGCGGCAGGTAAGGGCGCAGCGGGTTGTGCCACGGGCTGCGCAGGCGGCGATGTAGGCACGAGTGTGGGCTGAAACGGAGCGTTGGCCGGTGTGGACGTAGGCGCTTGCGCTGGGGCGGCCTTCGGCAAGTTAATGGGGCCAACGGGTGCCACAAAGCCGCGCTTGCCCCGCGCCGAGAGATAAAGGATTGCGGGCGCGTTGGGTGGCAGGCTCACGTTCAATGCTTGATCGAACTTTCCCGCATCGTTGGTTTGTACTTGCAGCCACAGTTGGTATTGCGCCGTAGGCAGTTCTGGCTTAGCCAATACAAAAATATCCACGCGCTCGTTGGGGTCAAAGAACAACCCGCGCAGTTGCGTCGGCAGGCCGTTGCTCAGGCCCAACTCCAGATGGGTCGTCGCGCTCATCGGTGGATAGGCAACCGGGGTTGCCACCGCAAAGGCATTGACGAGTCCGCTGCCCACCAACGTGATTGCACCGCTTGCCGCTGTGACAACAGCGGCGGCTACACCTATCACTCCGTAACCAATCTTGCCGATCCAATGCATCGCCATGGCCGTCCTCCCTTTATCTTTCTCTTCGTTGTCCTATGTCTCTCCTGTTACCCAGTTAAACGCACGAGTGAGCAAATTTGGGGCTTGATGTTGAGCAGACCTCTTACAAAAGTAGGGGCGTTGCATGCAACGCCCCTACTTTTGTAAGAGGTCGGTAGTGCGTAAGCAGCATGGTATGGAGCGGTGTTGATTTAGCGTTGACAAACTTCTGATAAAAGGTTGACGATTGCTATGCGATCTCTAAAAGCAATCTGTTGTTTTAAGTGAATGACGTCAATACATCGCAATGATTCGACGCTAAGCGACCCGATGACGCAACGCGGGCAACTTTTGCGATAGAGTAAAGCCATGATGGAACTACGCGCCGATAACTTTGCCAACTGGGACAAGCACTTGTTTGAGAAACAAGACCGCAGCAGCGATTTCAACTTTTACACCGCGCCGCGCCGGGTGGTGCATATTGATGAGGCAGCCATACAAGCTGTGACACAGCTTTACCGCGAGGTACTGCCCGCCAACGGAAACATCCTCGATCTGATGAGTTCATGGCGTTCGCACTTGCCATCAGACGTGGCATACGCCCGCGTGGCTGGGCTGGGCATGAACGCCGACGAGATGCGCGACAACCCACAGCTCACCGAATCACTTGTTCATAGCCTAAACGACAACCCACGCCTGCCCTACGCCGATGCCGAGTTCGATGGCGCGGGCTGCTGCGTCTCGGTGCAATATTTGCAACAGCCCGTGGCAGTTTTTCGTGAGGTAGGCCGCGTGTTAAAGCCGGGCGCACCGTTTGTTGTCACCTTCAGCAATCGCTGCTTCCCCAGCAAAGCCATTAATCTGTGGGCCAACACCGATGACGAAGAGCATATGAACCTGGTGGCACTGTATTTTGCCAACGCCGGAAACTGGGAAGGCACCACACTGCAAGTGCGCAGCAAAGCGGCTTGGGGGCGCGACCCGCTATTTGCGGTGTGGGCCTATCGCACGCAGCTCGCGGCGCAACCACCGTCTCCACTTTAGGCAGTGCCGCAGTGGGCGGCTGAGGCGGTTCTGGCGTGGGTGCGGGCAGATCGGTTGGCGCGGTGGGGCCGTTGACGGTCAGCTTGTTGTAGAGACGCGGTGGCAGCGATAACACTGCCGCTGTGTCTCTATGGCAAACATTCTGCAAAGCAGACGTTCATGATGGATTGAATCCGCCTAAACCACGCCTCGCGCCCAATGCGGACGTGGGTGTTGCTTAGCACCGCCACGATCAATTCGTTTTCTGGGTCAACCATGAGTTGGCAACCGCTGGCACCGCCATGACCGAAGGTGCGGGGCGAGGCTAGATCGCAAAACAGGGCGGGCACATCGGCGGTTTGCAGCGCCCAGCCCAGGCCCCAGGGAATACGCGCATCCGGAGGAATGCCAGCCAGCGAGATGTGTTTGCCGCGTACGCCGCCGGTTTGGTCTGTCGTCATAGCGCGCACGGTGGCCTCGGTGTGAATGCGCGGGCCTCCTTGTACAAAGTGTTGGGCAAAGCGCAGCAGATCGCGGGCGGTGGTTACGGTGCCAAAGGCCGGGTGGCCCAGGCCCAGCGCATACGGCGAGTTATACATCGCGCCGTCGGTGTCTTCGGCCATGACGCCACGCACGTTGGCAATGTGTTTGTGTTCGTGCGCGGGCGGTGGCATAAACGTGTCGTGCAGGCCCATTGGCTGCAACACCAGTCCCCGCACCAACTCGGCGAACGGTTTGCCGGTCACGGTCTCGGCCATGTGCCCGGCGATTAGCGTGTTGTAATCGGCATACGAAATAGACGTGCCGGGTTTGAACAGCAGCGGCGCGGTCATCGCTTCTTCAATCAGCGCGGGCATGGGCGTTTGCGCTATCAGACGCGCTTCCATCTCTGGCGATTCGTAGATAAGCCCGGATGTGTGGGTGAGCAAATGACGCAGACGAATGTCTTCGCGGCCCTCGCCCGTAAACGTTGGCAACACTTGGCAGGCCAATGTGTTTAGCGTCAGCAGGCCTTGTTCGATCAAGCGCATCACCATCGCCACCGAATACAGCTTGGAGATGGATGCGACGGGCCACAGCACGCTGGAGCTGGCAGGCAGTTGCGGCGCGGCGTGGCCCGCGTAGTGCTCAATCAGCACCTCGCCCTTGCGCGCAGCAATAACGGCTGCGCCAGCAAAATGGCCCTCGGCAATGTAGCGGTTGATTAGGTTCAAAGGTTGGCTCATAAAAATCAATGGCGTTATCGGAAATGGACAGGATGACAGGATTTCACAGGATTAGTCTGGACGTACCCTACACTTCTGCCTCCTCACACATTACCGCCCACGCCGCAGCTACATCCTCGCGTTCGGTGGGATACGCACCAATACTCACACGGCACATCCAGCGGCCTTCCAGCGTGGCGGGGGTTAAGTAAGCGCGACCACTGCGGTTCACGCGGTCTACCCAGCCTAGCGTGTGCGCATCTTGCGCTTCAAAGTCGCCATCCGCAAGGCCCGCAGGCGTGTGGCGCACGCACACCGTTTGCAACGGCACCGGGGCCAGCACCTGCCAGTTGGGGCGCGCGCGCACTTGCTCGGCCAGCCATTGAGCGTTGGCCAGGTCGCGCCGCAGCCGCGCTTGCAGGCCAGCCACGCCTTCGGCGCGAATCAACGTCCACAACTTAAGCGCTCTAAAACGGCGGCCTAATGGGATGCCCCAATCGCGGTAGTTTTTCACCTGGGCGTCGGCACTGCTTTGCAAATAGCTGGGGTTGGTGCCCATCACACGGATCAGGTGTTGCGCATCGCGCACGTAATAGGCCGTGCAATCAAACGCAGCCCCCAGCCACTTGTGCGGGTTGATGACGATGGAGTCCGCGCCCTCGACACCGCGCCAGAGGTCGCGGCACTCCGGCAGAATCATGGCGCTACCTGCAAGAGCGCCATCCACATGCAGCCACAGGCCGTGCCGTTGCGCCAGCGCCGCAATTTTGTCGATTGGGTCAATCGCGGTCGTGGTGGTAGTGCCGGTCGTCGCAATAACGGCGCAGGGCTGCTTGCCGGCGCGCAGGTCTTGGGTGATGGCGGCCTCGAGCGCGTTTACGTTTAACGCAAAATTTTCGTCTGCGTCCACCACGCGCACATTGGCTCGGCCAAAGCCCGCCAGCAGCGCCGCTTTGTCTACGCTGCTGTGGCTGTATTTGGAGACGTAAACGATCAGCGGTTTTTCTTCGGCTTGCAGGCCACCGTGCGCCAGGCCATAGTTTGTGGTGCGTTCGCGCGCGCACAGCAGCGCCAGCAGCGTGGTGGTGCTGGCCGTGTCTTGAATCACGCCGCTCCACGCGTCGCTCAGGCCCATCATTTGGCGCAGCCAGTCGGTCATCACCTCTTCCAGCTCGGTGAGGGCGGGCGCAGATTGCCACGACAGCCCTAATGCGCCTAGACCGGTGCTCAGGTAATCGCCCAGCACGCTGGCCAGCATGGAATTTGCGGGGAAGTAGCCGAAGAAGCGCGGGTGCTGAAAGTGCGAAAGACCGGGCACGATGATGCTGTCGAGATCGGCGAAGATGCGCTCGAACGGCTCGGCGTGCTGCGGTGGGGCGGTGGGCAGTTGCGCTTTGATATCGCCGGGTTGCACTTGGGCCATCACGGGCCGTTTGCCCATGCCTGCGCGGAAATCGGCAACCCAATCAATCAGCCGGTGGCCTTGTTGGCGAAATTCTTCAGTGTTCATCATGAACCCATCCTACAAAATGGCGCGTCATACTTCAACTCCCAATCCGTCAGCTCCCAATCCATCAACGCGTTCAGTGCAGTTGCTGTTTGAGATGATCTATTTGGAATAGCAAACGCCTGTTCTAAAATACACAATACCTATGAAAGAAGAGATTATGGGCGTAGCAGCCCGTTGCGACGCAATCAAATCAATCAAATCAATCAAAACTATCGAACGCTATATTTTGGATCACATGGATGAATCACTGGATCGAAAGGTGTTGGCGACGGTGGCGGGCTACTCGGTCCCGCACTTTCATCGGGTTTTTGTGGCTGGCACAGGCATGAATGTAACCGGCTATGTGCGCCGAGCAAGAATGGTGCGCGCCGGACGAAAGCTGCGTATGGGCGCG
>JAYTNY010000716.1:0-14239 GCA_043748055.1 Roseobacter sp. | reverse complement strand
ATCTTGAGTGACCCCGGCCACGTGGGCCACCCAACTATGACCTACAACCCGCGCCTGAAGCGGTTTTTGTTGTGCTTTGGCAGCGATATTGTGCCGCATTCGCACGCCACCCCACGCGACTTTGCCCGCGCCCATTGGCATCGCCAACGCGAGCTGCATGTGTATGAAAGCTCATCGCCCTGGGGGCCGTGGTACTTGGTCCACTACGATTCGTGCTGGGAAGGCGAACATGTGGCTTATCTGCCACAGATGCCCGCTAAGTGGTTGCACGAAGATGGGCTGGGTGGCACGCTGGTCTTTTCGGGGGATTACTCGATGGTGCCGCGACCGAGCGGTTACCAAACGTACTACGGCTTTATGACGCGGTCGTTCCGGCTGGTGCCGAGGTGAGGAACTTAGGTCGCATTGCTCAACAATTCGTGTGCGCTCGGCGAGGCATCCGCTAAACAAAATTCTTCGTGAGGGTAGCCACGTCCGCATCTGTCTCGCGTGTTGCCAACGACAAACAAAATTGGCCGGAGGAAACAACAGCTTGCTGCTACACTCCAGCGAAATTCAGACTAAAGTCGCAATAACCTTGTATCAAGCGGCTGCAGAACGCGCACTCATAGATACATAGACTTTAGCGTTTGCCGGGAATTAAAGCAGCATCATGAACAATGACTTCACATGGGAGAAGATCGTAGATTGGGTCGAAGGCCGTCTGCCAGAGCCAGAGTCCGACGCGTTTGCAGCAGGGTTGGCCAATGCCAGCGATGCCACGCAGGCGGAAGTGGCGTGGCTGCAAGCGTTCGCCAAGCTTAGCGCCAGCGCCAATGTGCCGCTCAAGCATTTGTCCGATGCCACGCGCCAGCGCCTGCGCGCACAATTTGAGCAACTGAATGTGCCGCATCGCAGCCCCTTTCAGCCACTGGCTGCCTTGTCGCGGGCTTTTCGCGTCTTCGCTGCCTCGTTGTCCTCGGACAGTTGGACGACGCCATTGGTGGGTGTGCGCTATGGCGATGTCCCTCGCGATTCCCGCCAACTCATCTACACCTCCGAGTTGGCCGACATAGCCTTGAACATTCGTCCGCGCAACCGTGATGGCGTTTTAGATTTGCGTTGCCAGCTCTTTGCCACCCACAATGCCTTGAACCTTCAAAGCATTTCTGCGCAACTTGTGCAAGGTGCGCTGTTTCTCCAAACGCAAGTCACCGATCTGGGTGATTTTGTCTTCAGCCAATTGCAGCCAGGCAACTACGATCTTTCGCTGCTCAACGATGATTTTGAGATTGCCATCCCCAATTTGGCACTATCGCTGTGAGCGTTCTGTTCATGCGTTGCTATGCCAGAACCCCCTGAAACCAGCTCCCCCCTCAGCGATGTGCGGGTGGCCCAACTGTTGCAAACACCCTCGTCAGCACAGCAGATAGCTTGGCTACGAGGCCAGGGGCTGTTTTCGGAGCAGACAGTGCAGCAATTGTTTCAGGTTGCTGCCGAACACATGGGCAGCGATTGGCAAAAGGCCGGGGTGCTGGCCGATTTGTGCGCGGCGGCATCCGAAGAAGAGGGCTGGGTTGAACTGGGCGGGCAGGCCAGCTATTTGCGAGCACAAGTTCACGCCATTCATGCCGAGTTTGAATCGGCTTTGCGCCTCATTGAAGCCGCACGCGGAAAATTTTTAGCAGCAGGAAACACATTGGCCGCGCTGCGCACCGCTGTGGGTTGGATGAACGTGATGCGTGAGCTGGGCCGCTGCCGCGAGGCCATCGCCACCGGCATCGCCGCGTTGCAGCAAATAGATGCCCTGGACGCCGAGCTCGGCAAGCAATCGCTGATTGCAGCCCGCATGCGCAACAACCTGGGCATTTGTTTTGATCGGCAGGGCGAATTCGATGAAGCCTTGCGCTACTGGGCCGAATCTGAAAAAGTCTTTCGCCAAAACGGCGCGGATGAAGAAGCCGGGCATGTGCAAAACAATCGCGGCGTCGTCTTTTTGAAGCTGGGGCAGGCCCAGCAAGCGCTGGCCGAATTTGAGACAGCGGCACACGCCTTTGCCGAGGATGATTTTGCGCTCAACCTTGCCCAGACCCACATCAACTTAAGCCACACCCACTTCATGTTGGGAAATCCAGGTCAGGGGTTGTCTTCCCTCGAGGTGGCACGTGCGTTGATTGAGCCGATGGGTGCCTCGGCAGATAACCTAGTGCTGATGCTGGACACTGCGGAGGCTTATCACGGGCTAAATCTTCAAGAGGAAGCGCTGCGCTTGTATGAGCAAGTCATCCCAGCCATGCAGTCGGCGGGTATGTCCGATGAACGGCTACGCGGTTTGCTGGGCATGAGTTCGGCGCTGATGGCGCAAGGCCGATCGGCTGAGGCTGCAGCCCTGCTGAATGAAGGCAGCGATGGGGCAACGGACGCACCTGCAATTCCCATCCGCTGCCGCTTGAGGCTGAACCGCGCCTCGGCCTTATCCCGCACCGGCCACGAGGCGGACGCCACCCAGCAGGCCATGTTGGCCTTGCACGAGGCCAGCACACATGGCTGGCAGCGCCAACGGGCCGAGGCGCATCTGTTATTCGCCGAGCTACCTTCTACGCCGTCCGCTACTGTCATGGCTCATTTGGAGCAAGCGCGCCAGATTGCGCAGCAAGCGGAGTGGCCGTCGTTGCGCACCCAGGTTAACCAGCAACTGGGCCGCACGTATTTGCGGGCCGGGCGCGAGGCCGATGCCGAAAAGCTGCTGTTAGCAGCCATTGACGATGTTGAACAGTCGCGCGCCACGCTGGCCGAGGATCAGTTTCGGGCTGCCTTTCTTAAAAATCGAGCCGATGCTTTTGATGACCTGGTGCAGCTTCACCTTCGGCGCAGCCAGGCGGCACAGCAACCCGTGCAGAAACAAGCCGCCTTGCAAACCGCCTTTGCCTTTGCCGAACGGGCTAAATCTCGGGCGTTGCTGGACATGATGACGAATGTTGCGCTTTCGGGCGCGGGGCCGCAGCAAGCTGCCCCTGTAGCCACACGGCCCTCCACTGCAACCCGCGTCACGTTTCACTTGGATGAGGTGCGCGCCCAGTTGGATGCGCGGTCGGTGCTGCTGTACTACTATATTTGTGGCGACGACATCTCGGCATTTGTCATCAGCAAGCACAACGATACGCTGGGCTGTGTGCATGGGCTAAGCCAAATCTCTAAAGTTGCGCCGTTGCTAGATGCGTTAGCCATCCAATGGGAGCGCTTTTTGGCTGGGGCAAATTTTGTGGCGCGTTATGCACAGCAGATGGAAGCCAGTGTCCAGCGCGTTTTATCTCAGTTGCATCAAGCGTTGGTTGCGCCTGTCGAAGCGCTCATCCGCGAACATGCCCGTGCAGAGGATGTAGCAAGCCGCAATATTCCCCTGGTTATTCTGGCGCATGGTGCGTTGCACCAGGTTCCGTTTCATGCGTTGCATGATGGCACAGCGTATTTGATCGAACGCTACGAAATTTCGTATGCCCCCAGCGCCACTACCTTTCTGCTCAGCCAGCAACGTCAGGCGGTAGGGCGGGGCAAGGTGCTGGTGGTAGGCGCGGACGACGACAGTATCCCCATGGCTTTGATAGAGGCCGAACGCGTCGTGCAACAACTCCGCCAGACCCACCCGCAGGCGGTTTTGAGGGTGGGGGCGCAGGCCACCTTACAGCAGGTGCAGGCGGATTCGGCGGAGTGCGACATTGTGCATTTGGCGTGCCACGGCTTGTTTAGGCGCGGCAACCCGCTGTTTTCATCGCTGCAATTGCACGATGCCAAATTAACCGCCGCTGATGCGGTGCAGCTCAAGCTCAATGGTGCGCTGGTTACACTGGGCGCGTGCGAATCGGGCCGCAGCGAGGTGATTGCAGGCGATGAGATGCTGGGCTTGCCGCGCGCTTTCTTGGGCGCGGGGGCGTCATCGGTGCTGGTAAGTCTGTGGCTGGTGCATGATGAAACGACAGCGGCCTTTATGCAGGGCTGGTATGCCCAAATTCAGCAGGGGGCGCACCGTGCTCAGGCCCTGCGCGCTATGCAACGGGCCATCAAGCAACAGCATCCCCACCCCTACTATTGGGCGCCGTTTGTGTTGATGGGACAGCGTTAGCCCTACAAATCCGCATTGTTCTCGAATCGGCCTCTTGGTAGCAAAGTCGTTGTATTTTTTGCAGGCCAAAAATGCACTAACGACCAATACTTGAAGTTGGCTATTCAGCGATTGTGTGCCGCACAACAGTAAAGAGTTGGATGCAATCATTCTCATCATTTTTCGTAGCACAAACGCTATTGCACTACCTATGAACTCATCAAGAACATCTTCCTCTATCCGCAACCTGCTTACCTGTGGCGTGGTGTTGGCGGTGTTGTTGTCTGGCACGCAGGCCACACAGGCTGCAACAGTCACAGGCGCTCATCCACAGCAAACCTCTTTGCCGCCCACTAACATGGCGCAGAGCAAATTGGCAACCCAATCCACAACGGATTTTGGCGGGGACCCAGGCCGGGGGGTGGATGGCAACACGGACGGCACCTACGGGGCGGCTTCGGTGACGCATACCCGTTTCGAGACCAACCCATGGTGGCAGGTAGACCTGGGGGCAGACAACGCCATCAGCACGGTGGTGCTATGGAATCGAACGGATTGTTGTGCCGAGCGGTTGTCGAATTTCTATGTATTTGTATCCAGCACAGATTTGGCCGGACGTAGTTTGGACAGCATTTTGAGCGATGCCGCCGTGTGGCGCACTCAGACCCCCAACCAGGCCCCTACAAGCCTAAGCCTGCCAGTGGGTGCAACGGGTCGCTATGTGCGCGTGCAGTTGGCGGGCAGCAACTATCTGCAACTGGCCGAGGTGCAAGTATTCGGCGATATCGCTGCGGTTGCTTCGGTTGTTACCGAAAGCGCCATCACATCCCCATCCCCGGTTGCTGAACCCGTTGTGCCAATTGCTGAAGCCAACAGCACATTAGCTTCGACACCAGCAACATCAGCTTCTGCGTCAACTTCTACGTCAACCTCTGCGTCAACCTCTACGGCCGCTACAACAAGCGTTGTGGTTAGCGACGACCCTCAACTCATTTCGATCAAGACGATTGCGAACCCGCGCAGCATTGGCTCGTGGGGCGGCAGTACAAAAACGGAGGCGAACCCGCGCAGCATCGGCTCGTGGGGCGGGCCAAACAGTGATGGGTATCGCAAGAACCAGCAGGCGTTTGTCTCGTTGGGCGTAGACCGTGTTGCGGGGTTCGCCACTGGCGAAGGGATTGTGGTGGCGGTGTTAGACACTGGCTTTCAGTTGGATCACCCCATGTTGGCGGGCAGCTTTACCAATGTGCGCTATGACTTTGTGGACCGCGATGCCGACCCCACCGATGTGAAAGACGGCCTGGACAACGATGGCAACCGCCTGGTGGACGAAGCGTATGGGCATGGCACACACGTCACGGGCATTATTCGGTTGATTGCGCCGAATGCCAAAATTATGCCTTTGCGGGTGTTGAACGCAGAGGGCGATGGCAACATGGCAAACCTAGTGGCAGCCATAGACTTCGCCGTGCAGAACGGCGCGAAAGTTATCAACCTGAGCCTGGGTGCAACCAAAGACAATGCCCAGCTTCAGGCCGCCGTGCAACGTGCGTATGCGCGTGGGGTGTTGGTGATTGCGGCTGCGGGCAACCTCGATTTGTGGCCCAAGCAATACCCGGCGGCCAATAGCTGCGCTGTTGCCGTCACCTCGTCTGGGCAAGCGCAGAATTTCATCAACAAGTTAACCAATGGGATGGCAACGTGGATTGACTTTGCGGCACCTGGCGAGAACATTTACAGCACCTTCCCCGGCAGCACCTATGCCACATGGTCGGGCAGTTCGATGGCGACGCCGATTGTTTCGGCCAGCGCCGCGTTGGTGTGGAGTCGTTATCCCAATGCCTCACCCAAGCAGGTGATGCAGTTGATGAATGCAACATCCGATGTGGTGAAGGCTGGGTTTTTGCTAGGGCTGATTACTGGATTGACCTACGAAGATGTCTCGCGGATCAACCAGTTTGTGGTTACGTTCGATGGCAATTTTCTGTTGCCCTATATACGCCGCTCGCCGGATGTGGGCAACAGCATGCAAAACGGAGACAATTATTTCAACGGGCGGTATTCATCATCGCTGAAGCGCGGCGGTGCGTTGAGCGATTGCCCGTAACGCACACCACACCCACACGATCCTCAAAAACCTCGCAAGTCTTTATGTCTTGCGAGGTTTTTTGTCGTGTATTTTTCAGCATACCCAAAGGCACTAACAGTCAATTCATTCGCCTCAATTCGATTCACTGTATCACCATGAGCTCATTAAAATTGTCTTGGCCCTTTTACTCGCGTTTGCCGTTGCGCAAGTTGCTTGCGCAGTGTGCCTTATTGGTTGTGTTGGTCTGTAGTGGGCAGGGCATACCTGTCTCGTGGGCGGCGCAACCACCGGCCACGCCGGGCCATACAACGACCCAACACTTTGTCTTTGTGCCATTGGTTAGCAATGACGCGAAATTGGTGGCCCCGCTTGTTGGCCCAACAGTATCGCCCACGCTCACCACTATCCCACCCACCACCACGCCTGCACCAACCGAGACCCCAACAGCTACGCCAACCGCCGTGCCACCCACCGCCACCCCCATGTCAACAGCAACGCCAACACCCACACCGACTGCGATACCCATCAACCCAACCCAAAATGCAGATCTGGTTTCCATCAAAGTGATCGCCAACCCGCGCTCTATCGGTTCGTGGGGGGGCGGTGATGAAGTGATCGCCAACCCGCGCTCTATTGGTTCGTGGGGCGGAGCAGATAGTGACGGATACCGCCAAAACCAAGTGGTGTTGGCTCCACTGGGTTTGGAGAACATGCCCGCCTTCACCGGCAGCGTGGAGGCCGAGATTGTGGTGGCTGTGCTGGACACTGGCTTTCAGTTGGATCACCCGATGTTGGCGGGCCACTTCACCGAGGCGCGCTATGACTTTGTGGGTGATGACGAAGACCCGACCGATGTGAAAGACGGGATTGACAATGACGGCAACGCGCTGATCGACGAGGCATATGGGCATGGCACCCACGTCACTGGCATCATTCGCCTCATTGCACCCAAAGCCAAGATCATGCCTGTGCGAATGTTGAACGCTGATGGCGACGGCAATATGGCCGACCTGGTGGCTGGCCTAGATTTTGCGGTGCAGCACGGTGCAAAGATCATCAATCTTAGCCTGGGGGCGAAGATAGACAGCCCCGAGTTGAGCGATGCTATACAACGTGCCAAAGCCGCTGGTGTCATCGTCATCGCAGCTTCGGGCAATGTGGATGGTTGGCCGGAGCAATTCCCTGCTGCCAACGCCTGCGTCGTCGCAGTCGCCTCATCTGAGCAGCCCATGCTGCGCCTAAACAATCTAACCGAGAACCCATACCCGACTTGGATTGATTTTGCAGCGCCAGGCGAGAATATTCTCAGCACTTTCCCCGGTGATACCTATGCCAAGTGGTCGGGTAGCTCGATGGCGACGCCGATCGTAACTGCCGTCGCAGCGCTCATTTGGAGCCGCTATCCCGACATCTCGTTTGACCGGGCCATTCAGTTGATGAATGTCACGTCCGATGTCGTCATTGCCGGGTCATTTCTGGGTTTTTTCACCGGGTTCATCTACCTAGATGTAAGCTCGCTTCCGGTCGCGCCGATAGACGAGAGCGGGAACTTTGTCCTGCCACTGCTGCGTCGCTCACCCGATGTAGCCAGCAGTCTGTGGATTGCTGACACGTTTTTTGCCGGAGGCTTCCTATCGCCGCTGGCTCGCGGCGGTGCGCTGAGTGACTGCCCATAGAGCTTACCCATACGCCAATATCTCTCGCACCGACAAGCGCGAGGCGCGCCAGGCGGGCAACATACTGGCAATTGCGGCAATGCCAATGACCGCCCCCAGCCAAAGCATCAGGCCAAACACCGAGAAGGTGTACAACACCTCAAACTCTAACGCGGAGCCTACCAGGCTGTTGATGAGCGTGCTGAACGGCAGCGAGAGCACCGCGCCCAAGAGCCAGCTCAACACGCCCACCACCACGCCCTCTATCACCACAATGGTTCGAATGGCCCCGTTGCTGGCCCCAATGGCGCGCATCACACCAATTTCGCGGGTGCGTTCCAATACGTTAATGCTCATGGTGCCCGCCAGGCCCAGCCCGCCCACGCATGCGAGCAACACCGCCATGGCCAGCAGCATGTAAATAATGATGTTGAACTGCGAACTAAGCGCAGCCCGCGTGCTGCTGCTAAGGCGTGAGCCGGATGTCGGCAGGTTCACCCGCTTAAAGTGATCTTCGAGCGCTTTGGCAACGATGGCTTGTTCGGCATCATTGCGCGTGTCGGTGCCAATCATCAGCGTGTTGGCTTTGTTGCTGGTGCCTGTTATGCGCGCCAACGCCGGGCGGTTGATGTAGGCAAATGGCCCAGCCAACACCCCTTGCACAATGCCCACCACCTTAAGCGAGGCGCGCACCGGGCCGTTAAGCCCGTTAATTTTTAGGTCAATCACCTGGCCCAGCCCTACGTCGGTGTTGAGCTTTAGCGCGTCCGTGTTCAGAACCACGGCATCCTGGTCGTCGCTGGTTAGCCAGCGCCCTGCGCGCAAAATGGGCTTGAGCATGGCGGTCTCGGCGGGTGGGGCGATCACGGTCAGGGCCGGGCCATCAGTTTTGGCGTTGGGGCCAATTTGGCGACGCGCATCGGCAAAGCTCCAACTCTCGGCCCGCGTTACCCCAGGCACGGCAAATGCTGCGCGCTCCATCTGGTCGGTGGGGTAATCACGCTGCATCTTTAGTTCCAAGTCGTAGTTGAAATACCCTAAAGCCACATCCGTCGTGGTGTTCAAGCCGTCACGGGCACTCATCACCCCAATAAAAATAGCGCCGCCCAGCACCAATGTAATCAGCGTCAACATGAGCCGGCCTTTGCGGCGCACGGTGTTGCGCAGGGAGAGGATGAGCGGGCGTGAGGGAGACCAGGGGAAGGGGAGAAGGGGAGATGAGGAGAGAAAATTCCCCCTCCCCCCCGTCTCCCCCTCTCCCTCTCTCCCCTTCTTCTCTTTCGTTACCCCAATCCCATAATCGCTGATGGCCTCGCGCACAGTTTTGCGCGTGCCAGCCAACACAGGCGCTATTGCGGCCAACACGGGTGCAATCAGCCCAATCAACAGTTGCAGCGCGAACACATGGGTGGGCGCGGCGTAGTTGCTGATGCGCAAATTGAGCAAGCCCTCGCCAATAAATTGCACGAACACCCTTGCGCCGATAAGCCCCAGCGGCACGGCCACTAAAACAGAAAGCAGGCCGAAGATGAGCACCATGCCAAAATACATCGCGCTGATCTGCCCGGCTTGCCCGCCCAGGGCCTTCATGATGCCGATTTGACGCACATGCTGAGCCAACACCGCCGACACGGTGTTAATCACTAGAAAACTGCTCATGATGAGTGACGCCACGCCAATCGCGGTCATCAGCGCGACAATGCCGGAGACGGTTTGAGCGGCGGGGTGTTCGCCAGGGGTGTCGGGGATCGTGATTGCACCCAAACTTAGGCCATCGCGTTGAATGCGGGTTTTGATGTCGTCGGCCACTTGTTGCAAATACATGCGGTTGCGGGTTTGGTCGGCGGTGCCCGCTGCGCGAACCAGCAACGTGTTAAACCCGCGCCCCAAACCCAGCCACGCCCAGGTATCAAACGAGACATAGGCAGTGGCGACATACATAAACGGCCCGCCAATTTCTTCGACAGTGTGGGCGGTTCCGGCGACGCGCAAGGTGAATGTTTGGCCGTTGGGCTGCTGCACCTCAATGTTCTCGCCGATGTTGACGCCCAAAAACGCCAATGAGTTGGTGGACAAAACCACATCGCGCTTCAGCGGCGGCCAATCCAAACTGGGCACCTCGGCTTTGTTGATCTTGTTGAGGTGAATGTCGTCGAAGTTGTCTATGGCATAAAGCTGGATGTATTGGAGGGGGCTGTCGTTGGCCGCACCGCTGGCCTTGACGCCGCGGACTTTCGCGCCGCGCCCCATCAGGAAAGCCGCGCTGCGCCCTTCGGCCTCGGCCACGTTGGGCATTTGTCGCACCGAATCCACAAAATCTTTGTGGAACTCGGACAGGCCCATACTAAAGCTGCTGGGGCTGGCAGCGCGCCAATTGCGCGTCATCTCGCGCTCCAGAATGTCTTGGATGCTGAGCGTGCCGCCCACCGCAAACACACCCACCGCAATGGACAACACCACCAACAGCGTGCGGGTCTTGTTGCTCCACACATCGCGCATCACTTTTTTCCAGCGTGGGGTAATTTTTAGCTTGCTCATATATATTGGGCGCAGGTTGAAGCCTGCGGCTACCATGCTAAATTCTTTGCTAAATTCTTTATCATCGACCCCTCACGAAGCCCACGTTTGGCATACATCGCTGCTGGCTTCGCCAGAAGTATTGCCGCAATTGCAAGCCGCCTTGTCGCAAGATGAACGTGCGCGCGCGGCACGCTTTAAGTTTGAGCGTGATCGGCAGCGCTATGAGTGCGCGCATGCGGCCTTGCGAATAGTTTTGGCGCGCTACGCCCACTACGCGCCCAATGAATTGCAATTTGGCGCGAACGCTTTTGGCAAGCCACATCTGACAAACGCGGTTGGCCTGCACTTCAACCTCTCGCATTCGCACGATGCGGCTGTGATTGCTGTTGCGCACACCGAGATCGGCATTGATATAGAAGCCGTGCGC
This sequence comes from Roseobacter sp., assembly GCA_043748055.1. Classification (GTDB taxonomy): domain Bacteria; phylum Chloroflexota; class Anaerolineae; order J036; family Brachytrichaceae; genus JANMVQ01. Next base: position 3,470 of record JAYTNY010000716.1, on the reverse strand, counting down.
CCGCTGGATGACTTGCTGAACATGGCCCAGCAATTTTTTTGTGCGGATGAAGCTGAGGCCCTGCAGCAGTTGCCCCCTGCTGCACAAACGCAGGCGTTCTATCGCATCTGGACGCGCAAAGAGGCCTACCTCAAAGCCATTGGCACGGGCCTGAGCACAAACTTGAACGAGATTCGCGTGCCGGTGGGCGAGCAGGCGCAAGTGGGTGTTTGGGAACCGCTGACTGCGCGCTTGCATGTGCGGGAGTTGGAGGCGCCTTTGCCTTACGTGTGCGCGCTGGTGGCTGGCACGGTGGTGCAATCGGTGCGTCGGTTTACGTTTGCGCATTAAAGTTCGCGCAACTTCGGTGAGAGCCAGGCCACCCCGTTTGCCAACAAGAACAACACGCCCAACCCAACAAACATCAACCCAATGCCCCGGCCTGGTTCTGCACCGGTGGCGCGCATCCATGGCTCGAACACGCCATCGGCCAGTGGGCCAGCGGTTAACAAGGCAATGGGCGAGGCTGCAATGGCGATGAAGTCGCGGGAGGTGAAGACGCGGCCCTGTAGCTGTTCGGGCACCACGCTTTGCCACAGGCTTTGGGCCGACCCACGCGAGATGGGCATGCCCACAAAAAACAAAAACGCCGCAACCGCCAACCCTATCACCGAGGTTTGAAAGCCAGCAAAAATCATGGCAGCGGCGGTCAGCACATCAAAAACCAGCACGCCGTAGATGCGGCGTTTAGGCCCCCCCCAGGCGCTCATCAACAGCCCACCCAGCAGCAAGCCCACGCCACCGAAGGTCAAGATCAGGCCCAGCATTTGCTCGTTGCTAAACGCCAGCACCAATGGGGGCATCAACACTGTAGGGAAGCTGGTTAGAAAAACGGTGACTGCGATGTAGAGCATGAGGCTGAGCAAGGCAGGCCGCTCGTGAATAAACCGCCAGCCTGCGCGCAATTCTTGGACAAAGCTGGTACTGGCGGGTGCGGCTGGCGATGACTCAACCGGGCGCACATTGGGCACGCGCACCAGCGCCAACATCACTAGGGCGACACAGAACGTCGCGAGGTCAATCAACACCACCGCCGCCAATCCAACCCAGCCCAGCACTATGCCGCCCAGCAGTGGCCCCACCAGTTGGGCTAAGCCGCCGCCAAAGTTCAGCAGGCCGTTGGCCTGGCCGAGTTGTTCACGGCTCACCAGTTGCGTCACCAGGGCCTGATATGCGGGTTGCTGAAAACTAGCTGCAACCGCCGTGAGCGCCACGATGATGAACAAGTGCCAGGGTTGCAGCAGGTTCAAGATCACCAGCCCCAACACACACGCCGACAGCACAGCCTGCGCGCAATCGCTCAGAATCATGACGGTGCGGCGGTTCCAGCGGTCTACGATGACCCCGGCGAAGAGCGAGACCAGCAAGCGCGGCACCGTCATCGCCAACAGCATGGCCGAAAACTGCAACACCGAACCGGTGAGCTTGTAGACCCAAATGCTGAGCGCAAACTCCGAGATGCTGGAGCCGATGATAGAGACCAGTTCGCCAAACCAGACGATGGTGAAGTTGCGCATCGACTTGGAAACCTGAGCATCATCGGCTGCCGGTTGGGTCGGCATAGCGCGCAATTTATTCATAGGTTTAATTTTGCGAATATCGGCTGACAACCAAGACGGCATTGCTGCCCCCAAATGCAAACGAGTTGGTCAGGCAATGCGTCACGTCTACTTGTCGCGCGCCCTCGCTCACGTAATCCAAATCGCAGTCGGGGTCTGGCTCTTCGTAATTAAGGGTGGGTGGCACCCAGCCCAATTGCACGGCCCCGATGCACGAGGCCAATTGCATTGCACCTGAGGCTGCCAGCGTATGCCCCACCATGGGCTTTATGGCGCTGATGGCCGTGCGATGGGCATGCGCGCCGAACACCGCTTTGATCGAGCGCGTCTCGGTCGCATCGCTCAGCGTGGTGCCGGTGGCGTGGGCGCAGATGTAGTTGATTTGATCGGGGGCAAGACCAGCATCGTTCAGCGCCCCGCGCATAGCCTGGGTTTGCCCTTCGCAGTGCGGCTGGGTGATGTGAAAGGCGTCGCTGCTGGCACCATAGCCACGCAGCTCGGCCTGGATGGGTGCGCCGCGCCGCAAGGCCGAGGCTTCAGATTCGATGACGAACATGCCAGCGCCCTCGCCCAAAACAATGCCATCGCGGTTGCGGCTAAACGGCTTGCAGGCGCGTTGGGGCGCAGCATTACTTTTGCTCAGCACGTGCATGGCGCGCCAGTTTTTATAAACGGCGGGCGAAAACACCGTGTCGGTGCCGCCCACAACGGCCACGTCCAGTTGTCCGCTGCGAATCATATTCATGGCCATGCCGATGGCGTGGTTGGTAGACGAGCAGGCTGTATCAATTGTCATGCACGGCCCGCGCAATTTGCATTCGATGGATAAATAAGTTGCGGGCGCAGAGTTCATCGGCTTCAAGATGGCCCACGGGCTGGTGCGGTTTTCTTCAAAATACAGTTTGAAAAAGTTCTCGCTTTCCACAAACCCGCCTTGCGAACAGCCCACAAACACGCCTACCGGTTTGGCTTGTTCGGCTGCGTTCAAATGTGCATCTTCCAGGGCTTGTTGGGCCGCCCACAGCGACATTTGGGCAATGCGGCTGGTGCGCAAGGCTTGCTTGCGGGTTATAGATGGGTTGGATTCCAGGTCTTTCACCTGTGCGCCAATGCCAGTGACGTATTCGGTGGTGTCGGGCAGGGTGAATTGATCCACGCCGGACTCGCCGCTCAGCAGTGCCTCCCAAAACTTGGAGGCCGAGGAGCCAATGGCCGATACAACGCCCATACCGGTGATGACGACTTTGTGTGAGTTCATGATTTTTTCGTTGATGTGCAGTTTGGGTGTGAGTTACGCCGCAACTTGCAAGTTCATCAGCTTGTGCAACTGCATCTGAAGCGTTTGCATAAACCGATCGTGTTGCTGGTGTAGGTAGAAATGCCCGCCGGGAAACAAGTGTGTGCGAAACACGTCGCTGGTTTGTGCTTGCCATGCCCGCAGACCGCTGGGCGGCACCTTTGCATCTTGCACACCACCCAGCGCCACAATGGGGCAACAGAGCGGTGCTTCGTCTGTGTAGGTGTAGGTTTCGCACAGCGTAAAGTCGGCGCGTAGGGCAGGCAGCCACAGTGCGCGAAACTCGGCGTGATCGGCCAACGCTTGCTGCGTGCCTTCCAATGCAAGTACTTTGCGCACGAAGTCATCGTCAGGCAGGTGGCGAATCTCGTCTTCGATGCGGGGCAACTGTGGCGCGCGATGACCGGAGAGCAGCAACCCGTGCGGCTGCGGCAGTCCATTTCGGCGCAGGTGTCGCGCTACCTCAAACGCCATCAGTGCGCCCATGCTGTGCCCAAACAACACGCATGGTTGCGCCGAGAGCGGGATGAACGCATCGAGCAAGGCATGCAACACAACGGCCCAGCTTGAGAGGG
>JAYTNY010000715.1:0-4509 GCA_043748055.1 Roseobacter sp. | reverse complement strand
ACTAGGCGTTCCTAAGCATGACCCAAATCAGCAGAATCGGTATCATCGGCGGCGGGCAGTTGGGGCGGATGTTGGCGCTGGCGGGCTATCCGCTGGGTTTCACCTTTTGTTGCTTGGAGCCAACGGCAAACCCACCGATGGGCCAAGTGGCGCAGCAGATTAGCGCCAATTACGACGACGAAGCGGCGTTGCTGGAACTAGCGGCACGTTCGGATGTAATCACCTACGAGTTCGAGATTGTGCCGGTGAACGCGGCCCGTATGCTGGCCCAGCGCGTGCCGGTGTATCCGCCACCAAATGCGCTTGAGGTCTCGCAAGACCGCATTCACGAGAAGCGTTGCTTTGAGCGGTTGGGCATTCCCACGCCGATTTTTGTTGATGTGAACACGAGTGATGACCTATTGAGCGCTATCCAACAAACCAGCCTGCCGTGTGTGCTAAAGACGCGCCGGTTTGGCTACGATGGCAAAGGCCAGTGGGTGTTGCGCACGCAAGCTGATGTGGCCGCTGCCGAAGCCGAGCTGCGCCAACAGCCCTCACCCACTGGCTACATCCTCGAATCGTTTGTGGCGTTTGAGCGCGAGTTATCCATCATCGCTGTGCGCAGCACAACGGGTGAGATGGCGTTTTATCCGCTGACGCACAACGTGCATCGAGATGGCATTCTGCGCGTGTCGCAAGCCCCATCAACAAACGCCCCCCAAACGCTGGCGGAGGGCTACGCCACGCGCGTGCTGAATGATTTGAACTACGTGGGTGTTTTGGCAATTGAGTTCTTTGAGAAGGGCGGCGCGTTAATTGCCAACGAGATGGCTCCACGCGTCCACAACAGCGGGCATTGGACGCAAGATGGCGCGGTGACGAGCCAGTTCGAGAATCACTTGCGGGCTATTTGTGGCTTGCCGTTGGGTGGCACGCAAGTGCGCGGGCATGCGGCGATGGTGAACTTGATTGGTGAGTTGCCCGATGTGGACGGGGTATTGCGCGCGCCGGGCGCACATTTGCATCTGTATGGCAAAGCGCCACGCGCAGGGCGCAAGCTGGGGCATATCAACCTTGTTGCGAATAGTGAGGCCGAGTTGCAGGCGCGGCTGCAACGTGCGACGCACCTTTAAGGTGCGTCGCACGTAACCCTATTTCGCTTGTACGCGTTTACGAAGAGAAGGTGGGCTGATGGCTTTTGCATCCAACTTTGTCGCACCCACAAATTTCATGAGGCGGGCAATACCCAGCGCCAATGCCTCGGCGAAGGCTTCGTCTTTGCCGGTTGTGGCCTGCTCCAGCCAAAAGCCGCAAATCACCAACGTGTTAGCGGTGCGGTCCAGCTTGAGGTCTATGCGCGCCACTAATGCATCGCCCCACAAAATGGGCAAGGTGTAGTAACCCCATTTGCGTTGGTGCAGCGGCTTGTAGACTTCCCACACGTAATCAAAATCGAAAAGCAATTTGGCTCGTCCACGCGCGCTCACGTTGTCTAGCGGCGCAAGGAACAGCATTTCGTCTTGCGTCGTATTCTCCAGCGGCTTCCAGGCTTTGGGGGCGCGGCCTGCGTTCAAATCGCTCAGCAGCTTGGCATCCGAAGCTAATGCGTAACGCGTTTCTTTCCAGCCCTCAACCTGCACCGGAACGATGTCGCTGTTCATCAGCAACTCATCGCACAATTGCTGCATCTCGGCTTTGCTTGTTTTGCGCTCCAGCAGGTTATTCAGCCCTTGCAACTTGTGCAGGCCGTAAAACGCAATTTCTTTTTTGATGAGGAACCGGTCGGCCTCGTGGTCGCTGCTCTCGCAAATCAAGTGCGCGGGCGCGATGTTTTCTGTCAGCCCATACACTCGCTCGAAGCGCTCGCGGTGATGCACCATAACCTCGCCGGTGCGCCACAGGTAATACAACGCAATGGCGCTGTCTTTGCGCCCGCGATAGCTGCTGACCCGTGCGCGGTCTTTCATCTCAAAGTCGCGGTTGCTCACCGTTTCGCGTTGGCGCAGCACTTGGCGCATTTCTTGGATGGCGCTCTGGTGTTGCTTGGCTTCATGCAACCAGTCGGGGTCTTCGCGCTCGCGGCGCATCAACACGCGCCAATGGGGTAATTCGTCCATTGGGCGCACCGCCAGCCAGCCGCCCCAATCAAAAAACTTTCGGTCGGTGTAGGCCAGCTCTTCCCACAGCATGGGCGTGTAATCCAACACGCGGCTATGCAGCTTTAGATCTTGGCTGCGCGCCAGAATTTGCAACGGGTCTAGCTGCAAATGCTCCATGGCGCGCATGGCTTGCTCTGCCCCGCGCTTGCCGCGCCAACGGCGACCCGGCCACAGGCCTTGCTTGCCCAGGATGAAGCGGCGGGCGACTTGGAGGGAGGTTTGGATTTGGGCGGTCATGTTCAACATTTTGGCATGGGTTCGTAGCCAGTCAGCGCTTTAGGCGCTAAATCCTCATTTGTTTGTCAAAACATTTTCATCAGAAAATCAAGGCGTGTCATACAGTTTGAGGCAGAATCACCGCTGCAAAATTAGTTGCGATTTAGATTTTGGAGGAACAAAGAATGAAACTATCAAACAAACTAATCACCACTGTATCGGCCATTGCGTGCGTGAGCGCGCTGGCGGCGACGCTGTCTGTTGGGCCAGCCTTCTCGGCCAAACCGGCTGCGGCCCAAACGAATGCAGATTGCGATCCGAATCGCTCGGTGCAGGTCAGCGGCTCGGCTACGGTGGAGGTGGTGCCAGATGAGGTGTTTATTCGCCTGGGCATTCAGACCAAAGACAGCACGGCAGAGTTGGCGCAAAGCAAAGTGGCGACGACCAGCCAGAACGTTATCAAAGCGATGAAGGCGTTGGGCGTGAGCGACAAAAAGCTCACCAGCGATTTCTATTACGCGCAGCCAACGTATGACAACTACGAGACCAAGAACATCACTGGCTTTGTGGTGAATTACGCGCTGGGCGTGGTGATTACCGATTCGCGCAAAGCCAACGATGTGATTGCGGCGGCGTTTAAGGCTGGCGCAAACGAAGTGCAAGCTGTGGAGTTCCGCACCAGCCAACTGCGCAAATACCGCGATGAGGCCCGCGTGGCCGCCATGACCGCCGCTGCCGAAAAGGCGCAACTGTTGGCGAAGGCCGGTGGTGCGCAAGTGGGCTGCACGCTGAAGATTGACGAGGTGAGCGCGGGTGGGGCTGTGCCGTTTTACAGTAACCGGCTGGCACAAAACGCCTCGCTCAACGCCACCGGCAACGCACAAGGTGACTCATCCGAGTTACCTATCAGCCTGGGGACGATACCGGTGAAGGCTGAGGTAATTGTGAATTACAGCTTGAAGTAAGTCCGCAACAGAGCTTCTCTAAACTGAACGCAGAGGGCGCGGAGAAGACGCGGAGGACGCAAAGAGAATTTGATTTCTCTGCGCACTCTGCGCCTTCTCCGTGTTCTCCGCGTTTAATTTTGTTTTGGCAAACGCAAAACCAATCACGTATCCAAAAGTTACAATGCCGCACCATGCTTTACACAAAACTCGGCAACACCGGTCTGAAGGTTAGTGAGCTGTGCCTGGGCACTATGACATTCTTGTGGACGGCGGATGAGAAGACCTCGTTCGATATTCTCTCGGCGTTTGTTAGCGCGGGCGGCAATTTTATGGACACCGCCGATATTTATTCGCGCTGGGCGACAGGCAACCCGGGCGGCACGGCTGAACTGGTGATGGGCAAGTGGCTGAAGGCCACCAACACGCCGCGCGACCAAATAATCTGGGCGACCAAAGGCCGCAGCCCGATGGGCGATGGCCCCAACGAGCAGGGTGCATCGCGGGTTCACCTCGTAAAAGCATTGGAAGACAGTTTGCGGCGGATGCAGACCGATTACATTGACCTGTATCAAATTCATTGGCCGGATTACGACACGCCGCACGATGAAACGTTGCGCGCATTGGACGACATGGTGAGCAGCGGCAAGGTGCGCTATGTGGGGGCCAGCAACTACCCGGCCTGGTGGCTGATGAAAAGTTTGTGGGTGAGCGATGCGCGCAACCTGGTGCGCTTTGAGTGCTTGCAGCCGCACTACAACTTAATGCACCGCGCCGAGTTTGAGCGCGAGTTGATGCCGCTGTGCAAGGACCAGAAGATTGGGGTGATTCCGTATAGCCCGCTGGCAGGCGGCTATCTCACAGGTAAGTATCGCAAAGGGCAAGCGATGCCCAGCGGCGTGCGTGGTGAAAATAACGCGCGCTTTCAGCAGTGGATGGAGAGTGAGTCCGGCGAGAAAGCCATCAGCAAGCTGGAGGAGGTTGGCGGAGCGCACGGTAAGACCATTGCCCAAACCGCGCTGGCGTGGATGCTGAGCAACCCAGTGATTACTGCACCGATTGTGGGAGCGAACACGGTGGAGCAACTGAATGATGCGCTGGGCGCGGCGGAATACCGGCTGAGCGAGGATGAGGTGAGTGCGCTGAATGCGATTACGGCTTGGAGCTAGGGGAATAGTGATTGGTAATTGGTGATTGGTGATTAGTAA
>JAYTNY010000714.1:0-2688 GCA_043748055.1 Roseobacter sp. | reverse complement strand
ACGAACTAATCAAAAAATCGCTATACAGGTCAATCAACTTGTCCATCAACCTAGTTTATTCCTACAAGGGTTTTTCCCTGCGTAAGGTGAGCTGCTAATACGCGTTTGGCTCACCAGACCTCGATTGTCAAACCATCAACTTCTCTAAAATGTGCGTCTCTTGTGACAAGAACCAAGTTGTATTGAATTGCGATGGCCGCAATCCAGACATCATTTTCGGGGATAGGCTTGCCTTTTTGTTTAAGTTTCTCTTTAGTCCTTCCGTACAGACTCGCAGTAACAGCATCGCAACTAAGAATTACATTTTTGGCAACAAACTCATCTACACGCAAAAGATTTTGGCGAATTTTGCCAGACCGATATGAACCGAAATAGAGTTCACCTACGGCAATACTAGGAATGAAAACTTCAGTGGAGGCATTTAGCCCATCCAGAACAGCTTTTTCGTTGGCAAACAAAGCAATGACAATATTCGTATCAAGAAGATATCTACCACTCATTGCCATCAACTTGCTCGCAATCTGCTTCGATAGCGGCACTCATAAGTCCGAGGTCATCTTGCGGAATAAGACCAGCAAATCTCAAAAGCTGGCTACCGGCTACACCCTGCGGCACGGCTTGTCTCAATTGCTGAATAAAACGCAGGGCTGCTTGCTGCAAATCATAGGGCAAACCCATCATTTCTTCTGCGGCTGAGCTTACAATTTTTGAATAAATCATAATGACCTCCTTCATGAATTCCTGAATTTAATCTTACTACGCAGCACTCTCCCGCACCATCAGCTCCACCGGCAGCACCACGTGGTCGCAGCGCTTGTTGCCTTGCAACATCGTCATCAAAATCTCGGCGGCGCGGCGGCCTTTCTCAACAATCGGTTGGCGCACCGTCGTCAGCGCGGGCGCGATTAGGCTACTGGCTTCCAAATCATCAAAGCCCACCACGGCCAAATCCTCTGGCACGCGCAAGCCACGCGTTTTGGCCGCTTCGATAACGCCATAAGCGATCACATCGGCCAGCGCAAACACCGCTGTGGGGCGCGGGGTCTGCTCCATGATGTTTGCCAAAATCTCGATCCCGCCTGCCACGCTGCACGCGCATTCCCAGGTGTAAATCCCCTCGCTATACAACGTCAACTTATGCGTCTTCAGCGCGGCGCGCACGCCATCAAACCGATGCTTGAGCGTGCCTGCGTAATCCTCTACCTTGCCGGTGTAAGACAGAAACGAAGCAATAGCGATGTGGCGATGCCCCGCGTCCAGCAAATGCTTCATGCCCAGCCGCGCACCCTCGTAATCCTCAATATTCACGGCGGCAATGTCTTCGGGCGCATCAGTGTCAATCATCACAAAGGGCACGCCGCGCTTTTTGAGCGCACCTACGGCGTCGTCATTGGCCGCCAGGCCGGTCACGATGCAGCCATCCACCAGCGCTGCATACGTCGCATCCACCACGCTGCCGCGCATGGGCGGCACCACCATTAACGACATGCCGGTCTGTTTGCACACCTGCCCAATCCCCGCCATCAACGCCGGGAAGAATGGGTTGGTCAGCACATCGGGAATATCCTGCGGCACGATGATGCCGATAGCGTTGGTGCGGCGCGTGTTCAAGCTACGCGCGATGGGGTTGGGGGTATAGCCCAATTCCTGCGCCACTGACAAAATATGCTGCGTGGTCTCTGCGGATAAACGCCCCGGCACATTGAACGCAAACGAGACTGCCGTTTTGGAAACGCCAGCTTGGTGAGCAATGTCTTTAATCGTGATTCGCCGCGGTGATGTTTTCTTCATGGCGATGAATCAGTTTAGCACCGGCGCAAAAAGACGCTTCAGGCACCATACTTAAACTCAGCTTGCTCGGCCACCATCGAAAGGTGCTTGGAGGTGGCGCGGGTGGGCGTGTAAATAGACTTCTCCCACTCGCTCACCGTTTGTTGGCGCACGCCCATGTGCTCGGCAAATTCGGCCTGGCTCATGCTGAGGTGAACGCGCAAGTTCTTAATCAGCTCAGCATCCCATAGCACGGTGTCGCCATCGCGGGTTACTTTGTAATTGGCTGGCAGCTTGTTGGGTTTGGCAAAAAACACCTTGCGACGTTCCAAATCCAAATTTTTGACGTGATAGCCCGCAGTGCGCCACGCCTGGGATTGGGCCGAGCCAGCCTTGCGGTTGCCCCACCAGCCACGCTCAATCTTCGCGCCTTCGGGCAACGGCGCACCAATTAGCTTTTCAATCTGGTTAAACGTCAGCGTCACTTCATCTTGCGCGTGGTCGCGCAAGTATTCGTGCAGTGGGTAGTACTTGCTGCCGAGCTTGCTCATCTGCCAAAATTGTAGCGTGTTAGTGACAGCTTACAACCTCACGTCCTCTTGCAAAAGCAAAAGCAGGGGCGAGGCATGCCTCGCCCCTACGAGCGCCGCACGTCAATGGATTTTTGCCAAAGGCCTACTTTGAAACGCTTTCACGCAAATAATTTTTCATCGCCTCATAAATCGGCAGCGGCGTAAAGTCTGGCTCCACCATGCGGAAGTAATACGGCGCGGTGTTCTTCTTGTCATCGCTGGCATCCTTAAAGTACCACACCGCAATCACACCCACCCAGGGCCATTCTTGTTTGGCCCGCTCATACACCTGCGGCACATAGCGGGCCTGTTCTTCGGTGGTGCTGATGCCGTAGCGCCCGTAGTC
>JAYTNY010000713.1:0-7153 GCA_043748055.1 Roseobacter sp. | reverse complement strand
ACGAACTAATCAAAAAATCGCTATACAGGTCAATCAACTTGTCCATCAACCTAGTTTATTCCTACAAGGGTTTTTCCCTGCGTAAGGTGAGCTGCTAATCTCTTTTTGAAGCATCTTGTGATTCTTGCGGACTATGGTGGCGAGATGCTAAAGCAAGTGAGTCGAGAATTTAGACATTTATTCCCAGATGGCAAACTCAACTTCTTTTGGCATGGACAAATCCAACAATACACATTTCTTGCGCTGCCTCGAAGAAAATTGAGTAACAAGACTTTGCGAATAGACGGCAAAGAAATTCTCAATGACTATGCCTTGAATGATTTGCAGAAAGATGCCATAGCTTTGTTGATGTTTGGAAGCACCTACAGCGATACAAATGAGCAAACAGCCGCTGCCCTTGATAAATGTGAAATTGGGAATTTTTTAGGCCATCCAGATGATTTGACGCGGTTTGTAAAGCAGCGATACATCTGGGTCAGCAGAATTACTGGGGGCGCAAAAGCAAACAGCCTGGGTCAATTCGCTCAAAGATACGTACAAGAATATTTGCAGGACAATCTTGGCTTATCAAAATTTGAGGTTAGGCGTGGTGGAAGACTTCCTAATGTGTCGCATACAGACACAAATACAGGAAGGCTAACTTCATTTGACTTAGTGGTAACTAACTCACGTAAATATGTTGCCATCGAGGTCAGTTTTCAAGTCACAACAAATAGCGTGATTGAGCGAAAAGCTGGACAAGCTCGCCCGCGCTATGAACAAATAGAAAATGCTGGACACAAAATTGCATATGTGTTGGATGGTGCGGGCAATTTTCAACGAGAAGCTGCGCTGAAGACACTATGCTCTTATAGCCACTGCACAGTAGCTTTTTCCAAAGCTGAGCTTGAAACATTGTGTCAGTTTTTACGTGAAGAATTCGCTAAGTAGCGACAGGAGTTCGGGAATGGCACACTTTTCAGAAAAGAAAATCTCATTAACGGTTGAATGCAAATCAATTCTAGATATTGACTACTTACCTTCTTTGGTAATTGGCTTCAACGATGTTTGTGTAATTCGTTTACCCGCAATCAGTTCGCCATTTGATTTCGATAAACCAATACAGGACATTGATACCGCTATTACTCAAGCATCTTTGAATCTAGGAAAGGACGCCGTATTAATAGTTATAGGAGAGATAGCTGATCTCGTTAAAGTAGAAGCCGCAATACCAGTCGAGGTTCGCTACCAGCATTGGATTGCGATAAAAAAATCGGCGCCAATAAAGACAGATAACCAGCATCTTTTGAATGAGCATTTTGGTTTGCTAATTCACACTAAATATAAACAATCCTTAAAGCACACAAAAACACGAGTTCGATATACATATTGCCCCTCCTGCGACAAAACAACAAAAGATTACGGTGGCAAAAAACATACTTATCATGAGAGCGGCACATTACTTTCAGATGTTTGGCGTGATATCAGTTGTCACCTGAGTTCTGATATTTCACCAGTCTTGTCTCGACTAGCTGACTTATTTGGGATGGAACCATACGAAAAACTGATGGTTCTGGATTGCTCTAAATTGAATATAAGGCGCAGCGCAATTCAGTCAATCGAAAGAATCAATGAAGATACTCAACCTCCAGATTGGCAGCCCAGCCGAATTATTCAAGGTGATTGCATTAGAGAGATCAAGCGACTTCCTAATAACTCAGTTGACTTTGTGTTTGCTGACCCGCCCTATAACTTACATAAACAATACTCGGGATATTCAGATGATATGGAAATTAGGCGTTACTTTGAGTGGTGTGACGAATGGATTTCGGAGGCAGCACGAGTTCTGAAGCCCGGACGCACTTTAGCTCTTTTGAATATTCCACTTTGGTCTGTCCGGCATTTTCAGTTTTTGGCGACAGTTCTCAATTTTCAGAATTGGATAACTTGGGATGCGCTCTCGTTTCCGGTTCGGTTCATCATGCCTGCTCACTACACGATTTTATGTTTCAGTAAAGGTGAACCCAGAGAACTTCCAGGGCTTATAGGTGAATCTGGCCTCACAAAACCACTCACCACACCCCGTGTTTTCGATTCCCTAAATCCACTAGCAGATGGTTATTGTTTGCGTGCAGATTGCATAGAAAAACGTTTTCGCCAAAAGACGAACAATCGCGGAGTGTTAACAGATGTTTGGGGTGATATTCACAGATTGAAGCACAACAGTCGTCGCGTTGATCACCCATGTCAATTGCCACCTCAGTTAATGTATCGGCTAATTTCAGTTTTCACGAAACAGAACGAAATGGTTTTGGATCCTTTCAATGGTGCTGGCACAACGACCTTGTCTGCGCACCAAATTAAACGACGGTACATTGGCATTGAAAGTTCACCTGAGTATTGCGAAGTCACAAAGAGACGACATCAAGAAATATTAAGTGGAATAGATCCATTCCGTAGAGAAGAGCGAACATTGACCGCAAAGAATAGTCCAGTAGCTCGGTTGCCGAAGCAAAAATATATGGTCAGCAAGAAGACTTTGCAGCTAGACGTTAAGCGAATTGCTCAACAACTGGGACGCATTCCTACACGCAATGAAGTGCTTGGCCTTAGCAAATATCCTATTGATTATTTTGACACCTATTTTGTTAGCTGGGGAGAAGTAACAGCGGCAGCAAGGACAACAGGGATGACGGACAAACGCGTTGGGAACAATGGGAACCATATTGAATACGAAGAAGCAAAAAGCGTTCAATTGCGTCTTTTTGAGAAACCAAAAGTGGCGTAACCCGTTTCCTGATAGCGAGATTTGCCGTGCCCTCAACCGAAACCCCCACCCAACTCATCAAACGCCTCAACTGGACGGTGCTGCGCCCATTGGCCCAGGCCCTGGGTGGCTACGAGCGTTCGATGGCCTTCGGCCCGGGCGTAGAGTTGGAGGAGATGCGCGAATACCGCCCCGGCGATGATGTGCGCAACATGGACTGGAACGTCACCGCGCGCATGGGCCTGCCGTATGTGCGGCTGGGCCGCATCGAGCGCGCCGCCGATGTATGGTTGATTCTTGACGTGAGCCAGTCGTTGAACTGGGGCACCCAAAAAATGCTGAAGCGCGAACGGGCCATGGAGTTCGCCATCGTCATCAGCAATTTGTTGGGGCGGTTTGGCAACCGTGTGGGCGGGCTGCTGTTTGCGGATAAGCCACTGGCGTTTGTGCCGCCTGCCGCGGGCCGCGAACACCTGCTGCGCTTCACTCAGGCTGCGCAACAGGCCGGGGCGCACACGCCATCTGGCCCCACTGATTTAAGCGCAGCCCTGCACCGCGCTTTTGGGTTGATGCAGAACAAGGCGCTGGTCTTCATCATCACCGACTTTATGAGCAAGACGGCCTGGCAGCACAAGCTGCGCAAGCTGGATGAGAAGCACGAGGTGGTGTGCGCCCATGTCTACGACCCGCGCGAACGCGCCCTGCCCGACACCGGCATGATGACGTTTGAAGACCCAGAGACCGGGAAACAATTGATGGTGAACACACGCGATGCCGGGTTGCGCGCCCGCTATGCAACCGCCGCCACCGCGCAAGCTCAGCGCATCCGCAAAGATGTGCAGGACAGCGGTGCAGAATATCTCTCACTGGGCACGCACGAGGCATTGTTGCCGGTGCTGGTGCGCTATCTCACTCAGCGCAAACGCCTAAAGCACCCCGGTAGCAAAGGCGCCGAGGGGGAATCTTGAGGTTTGAATGGCCCGCGATGTTGGCAGCGTTGCTGTTGGTGCCTGCGTTGGTTGTCGCGTACATCCTTGCGCTGCGTCGTCGCAAGCAGTACACCATCAGCTTTACCAACTTGGACTTATTAAAAGAAGTGGCGGGCGAACAGCCTGGCATCAAGCGCCACATTCCGCCGCTGCTGTTTTTGATTGGGCTGACGGCGTTGCTCTTTGCGCTGGCCCGCCCCATGATGAACATAAACGTGCGGCGTGCGGGGGCATCCATCATGTTGGTGATGGATGTCTCGTACTCCATGAACGCCGAGGACCTGAAGCCCACCCGCTTTGCAGCAGCCCAACAAAGCGCCAAACAATTTGTGCAGCAATTGCCCGCCACGGCTCGGGTTGGATTGGTGTCGTTTAGCGGCAAAGCCAACTTAAACGCGCCACTCACACTCGATCACAACGCCGTGCTGGAGGCAATCGCAGGCCTAAAGCTGGACAACGGCACCGCCATTGGCGATGGCTTGCTAAATGCGCTGGAGCACATCGCCGCGCAAAACCAACAAACACCCGCCAACATCATTTTGCTTTCGGATGGCGAATCGTCTCAGGGCTACGCTCCGCTAGATGCGGCAACACGCGCGCAGCAAATGCAAGTTGAGGTGAACACGGTAGGCATTGGGCAACGCGGTGAACGCACCCAACTCAACGCCAACCAAACAGTGGGGCTGGATGAAACCACACTGAAGTCAATCGCCGAACGCACCGGCGGCCAATACTTCTATGCCGCTGAGGCGAGCCAGTTGGAGAGCATCTACAAGAACCTCAGCACCTCGGTTAGCCTGGTGCGCGAACCCACCGAGGTAACAGCGATTGCGGCAGGCATTGGCGCGTTGTTTTTGGTGGCGGCGGCATTGCTTAGCTTGCTGTGGTTTCAGCAGTTTCCGTGAAACACGGTTTTAACTTATAGACTGAACCCGCACAGCGGGTTTCCCACGAGTAGGCGTCGGTTTCCTAACCGATGCCGTATGTGGCTAACCAACACCGTGTGTGGCGCAACATGCCCACCACCGGTTAGAAAATCGGCGGCTAACTCTGCAAAACCGGCTTCGCCGGTTACTATATGAATATCCATGCAATCGTATTTGATGTAGACGGCGTACTGGTTAATCCACCCTATCGCTTTGCCAAATATCTAGAACAAACTCATGGACTGACGATGCAACACACCCGCGAATTTTTTGGGGGGCGCTTTCTAGATTGCATCGTGGGGCGCGCCGATCCCAAACAAGAGATTGCGCCATTCTTATCAGCATGGGGCATTAATGAACCGGTGGAGGCACACTTGACGCGCTGGTTCGAGGTTGAACGTGAAGTAGATCAACGCCTGTTGGCTGCTGTTAAAACTTTGCGCCAGCGCGGCATCCGCTGCTACGTGGGCACAAACCAAGAGCGCTACCGTGCGGCTTACCTGCGAAACGAGATGGCCTTCGCACATCTTTTCGATGGCGTGTTCGCTTCGGCTGAGTTAGGTGTAGCCAAACCCGAAGCGCTGTTCTTTGCAAAAGCCACTGAAGCTATCGGTGTGCCGCCAAACGAAATCCTGTTTTGGGATGACTATTCTAAGAATGTGGAAGCCGCCCGCGAATACGGCTGGCACGCCGAGCTTTACACAACATTCGATGCTTTTGCGATTACGATCCAACCGCTTCTTCCCAAAACAGATTAAAATAGAACATCTGTCCGATAGAGTCGCGGACACAAACCGGGTTTCTTAAATAAACCCGGTTTGTGTCCGCGGGAACGCTACAGATCGAATGAAATTCTTCGCCAGCAAAACCACCCAGCAGGCCAAAAGCGCTGCTGCCAAAGGCGGCGGGGGCAAAGGCAAAAAGCCAGAGCCACCTGCCGCCAAGCCGTTGCTCAGTCTCGATCAATGGCTGGATATCCTCGGCTACGGTCTGGTGCTGCTGGCGCTTGTGTCCATCTTAGCCATTCTGACGCCCACCAAGGGCGCGCTCAGCAATATCCTCAACGTTTACTCCACGCTGTTTGGCCTCGGCCAATACATTGCCCCGCTGTTGTTGGGGTTTGTTGGCGTGTTTTTGATTGTGCGGCACTTTGGCAGCCGGTTCCCGCGTTTGCGGTTGGGCGCAGTCATCGGTGTCCTCCTTGCGTTTGTGTGTTTGCTCGTCACCATGCACGCCATCGGCACCATCACCTACAACGGCGATGCGTTAGCCAAAGAGGGCGGCGGCGGCGGCTCGGTGGGCTGGGGCATTTTGCATTCGCTGGATGAAAGCGTGGGCAACTTTGGCTCGGCCATCGTCATGCTCATCGGCTGGCTGGTGGCGTTTATGCTGATGAGCAACGTGAGCATGGCCCAGGTGATTGTGTGGGCGCAGCAAAAGCTAAACGGTGTGCGTGGCCCCAGCGATGACATCATCACCGCGCCCTGGGACAAACCCGACGGCGAGCTCAAAATCAATTGGAATCGATCCAAGAGAAAACTGGACGATGCCAAAAAGAAGAATGCTGCGCCCGAGTTTGAGCCGGAGTTGGAAATTGATTTGCCCGAGGCGCGCCCCATCGGGGTCAACGCGGCGGCCAAGCTGGCCGTGCCTGTCGCGCCCGATAGGCCGCTGGTCATCAATCATCCCGGCCAGAAGCGCAATCCAGCCAACCCCAACACCCCCACCGCCAACAAACTGCCGCCTGCCCGCGTCATCGGCTCTGGCAACGAGGCCCCTGCTGTATCGCTTAACCAACCTGTTACCAGCAACCCGCAACCTGCCACTACGCCCCAAATCTCCTCGCGCCTTTCTGTAGAGCGCGACTGGGCCATGCCCGAAATTGAAAAGGTGCTGGAACCTGGCAAAGACTCCACGATGCAAGAGGCCGATATTCGCAAGCGGGCCAAGACCATCGAGGACACGCTGGATAGTTTTGGTGTGCCGGGTCGCATCACCGAGGTTAATCGCGGCCCCACGATTACGCAGTTTGGCGTAGAGCCTGGATTTACGGCGATGAAAAACGGCAAGCAGGTCAAGGTGAAGGTCAGCCGCATTGCCGCGCTGGCCGATGACCTGGCACTGGCATTGGCCGCGCCACGCATTCGCATCGAGGCGCCCGTGCCAGGCCGCAACATCGTCGGCATCGAGGTGCCCAACGGCGAAACGTCCATCGTCTCGTTGCGCGATGTGATGGAGAGCGAAGAGTTCGACGTGCTGCAACGCAAGAGCAAATTGCGCCTGGGTTTGGGCCAAGATGTAAGCGGCCATCCGGTCGTCGCCGATCTGACCACGATGCCGCACTTGCTCATCGCAGGCACCACTGGCTCTGGCAAGTCGGTGTGCGTCAACGCGATTATTACGGCGCTCATGTGCTGCAACTCGCCGCAAGAGTTGCGCTTCATCATGGTCGACCCCAAGCGCGTGGAACTGACCGGCTACAACGGCATTCC
>JAYTNY010000712.1:0-12922 GCA_043748055.1 Roseobacter sp. | reverse complement strand
GGGTGGCCGTTGCGCAGGTCTTGCCAGGCGGCCCGCACATCGGTGCCGCTGGCGCTGATGGTGGGCGCGGTTTGCATGGCGGCATTGTTCACCACTATGCTCTCTACCCAAGCCGCGCCATTCCAATAGGCCGCATAAATATCGGCGTTGCCCACGCCGTTGCGCGCGTCCTCCCACACAAAGAAGGCCGCGCCGTTGGCGTTAATCGCCACGGCTGGCTTGCCCGCACGCTTGCCGTCGGGTGCTTTGTCCATGCGGATAGCCGCTTCCCAGGCCGAGCCATTCCACTTGGCGGCGTAAATATCGGCAGGTGCAGTCAGCTCACCGCTATGTTTCTCCCAAACCACCCACGGCTGCCCGTTGGGTTCGTAAGCCACCGCCGGGTTCGTGCCTGGATCATTGCCAGCGCTCGCGCCATCCACCCGCGCATTCGCCCCCCAACTGGCCCCGCCATCCGCCGAAAAGCTGGCGTAGATGTGCGGTGTAGATGGCCCACCATCGCGGTAGTCCTCCCAAACTGCAACTAGGCTGTTGCCCTTCGCCGCCAGCTTTGGTTTGATCTGCCACTCTGTCCCGCCATCGTTGCTCACCTTCACATTGGCCTGGCAGGCCAGTGTTGCCCCGTTGCAGCGCGCGCTATACACATCCCAGTTTCTATTCCGGTAGTCTTGCCATACCACCACCAGGTTATCGCCATTGCCGATTAACGACGGTAAGCGCGCATCGGCGTACCAGGTGTCGTTGTTCAAACTCATCTCGGTGCGCGAGACCCATGTGCCTGCTATATCTCGCCGCGCCAGCACAATGTCGTCCTCGGTGCTGTAGGCCACAAACGCCCGCCCGCTGCTCTCCACCACCGCCGACGATGCTGAATCGTTCTTCGGGTTGCTCGGCCCATCCAAGTTCGCATCGCCCGCTGTTGGCCCGGTAATGCGCGCATTACTCTGCGCCATTGCGTTGTTGCTATACAAGCTGGTGAAAATATCGGGCATGGTGTTGCGTTCGTCGGTCCAACTTACTAACACGTTGGCGCCTGCCATTGCCAGCGCGGGCTGGCTCTGCACGCTCACCCCCAAATCCCCAAACAGCGGCACGTTGGCACCCCAGGCTTGCGGCACTTCTGGGTTTTCGGCTTGCGCCAGTGCGACGAGTGGCAGCGCAGCCAGTGTGAGAGACAAGGGGACAAGGAGAAGGGGAGACCACCCACGAGATTGTCCTGAGCGAAACGCACTTGTCAATTGAGATGAACTTGCAATAAGCATCCTGAGCGCTCGGCTTCTGAGCCGCGTCGAAGGATGCTCTCGCACGGGGTTGGGTTGCATGAGTGCATCTTTGATATGAGATAGAAACCCCCTCATCGGTTCACCGCCGGGATAAATGCTTTATAGCCTGCTGGCTCATTGGGTTTCTGCTGACTCAGCAAACCGAGGTCGGTGTAACCCAGTGGCCCGCCAAAATTTAATCCAGGGAAAATAGCATTGTTGATCTGGTCTTTGGTCGCGCCCATGCGGTTGAACAACACATCGGCCAGCACCGTTCTGTAATCCGTCGTAATGTTCAGGCCATCGTTAAAGCCCAGCTTTTGCAGACCTGGCCAGTTACCATACACCTGACCGCCGTTCACGTTGCCGATTCCTTCGGAGCCACCACTCCCAATCAGCAGCAGGATGTTGCCCGCGCCGTGGTCGCACCCCCCGCTGTCATTTTGATACAGCACGCGGCCAAACTCGCTGACAACCACAACCGTGTAATGCCCGCGCCAGGCCGGGTCAGCGTTCATGTCGTCGCAAAATGCTTTCAGGTTGTTGGATAAGTTCGCAACTAACTTGGGGAAGCGCGCATTGCCCGCCCAATCGGTCGTACCTTCATTGTCGTGCGTATCCCAGCCGCCGCCTACATCCACACACGCCACCCGCAACGGGTTAACGGCAATGTTGGCTTTGGCCAGGCGCGCTACCGTTTGCAAGCTGTTGGCAAAGTGCGCGTAGTCCGGCGTAATGCTGGTGCTGGTCAAATAGTTCACGCCTGCCGCCGGGGTGTAGGCGATTGGGGTGCCGTCGGGGTTTCTAAACAGCGGGTTCAACAGATCGTAAGCGGCGTTGGCAACTTGGCCTTGCGCCTCCACATAGTCGCTGCCGCGCGTATACATGCCCTGCAACAACGTGCGTTGCCCGCCCACAATGTCCACCTTCTGGTTGTTCGCGCCGTTGTATTGCTCCCACGGGTGCCACTGCCCGCCAAAGTTTTTGGGGTCGGGGATCGCCATGCCGCCATACCAGCCACCCAACGAGGGCGGCACGCCGTTTTGGGGCGCCACCACCAGCGCGTCGCTGCTGGTGTTCACAGCCTGCATGTAGCGCGTCAGCCAGCCGCTGCCCAAACTCTTGCCACCCTGGTCTACATACAGCTCCGTGTCAAAGTGTGAACCCGTAATATCCGGCGAGCCACACGCCGTGACCACCGCCAAGTCATTGCGTTTGAATAACTCATACAAGCCGCCGGTATCAAACGCGCCCTGGTTTGGCACGTTTACGCCCGCCGCCCCGCGCGCCGCATCCGGGTGGAAGCCAAACTTGCCATCTAAATCAATGGCTTTGCGCGCCGCGCTGGAATTAGGCGCGGGGATGCCCAACGTGGGCCGCAGCGTGTTGTAGTAGCTGCTACGGTCGGCGGCGCTTACGTTGTGCGGCACCAACACGTTCAACCCATCCATGCCCCCGCGCACGAAGACGAACAACAGCAGGTCGCGGTTGTTGGGTGGGGGCGTTTCGGGTGATTGGGCAGAAGAGATTGGAGATTGGAGATTAGAGATTGGGTTCGAGTTGGCGAAGACCAGGTTCGTAATGCCAAAGCCGCGCGTGGCAGCCAGCGCAGAAAAGGTGGCACAGCCTTTAAGAAAATCTCGTCGGTTCATAGTAATTAGCTGGAAGCGGGAAGCTAAAAGCGGGAAGCGGGAAGCAGTATTTCTTGCTTACCGCTTATCGCTTCTTGCTTGCAGCTCTCCGCTACCTCCACTGAAAATACGGCGATGCAATAAGCACGCCGACAAGGGGACGCAAATTAAACGTGGTGCTGCTCACTGTGGCGCTGGCCCCACCGATGTAGTTGATGAGCGCGGTGCGGTCGGCGGCATCTATGCTGTGGCCGATGAAGTTGGCGATGAGTTTGTCTACAACCGTCGCCGCGTTGCTGCCCGCGCCGCCGATCAGCGCATCCAGCGCGGCGTTGGGTTGGGCCACGGCTTTCCAGCTTGTGCTTTGGTCTTGCTTGTATTCGCCAAAGTAGCGCCGCACCAAAAAGTTGCCTACGGTCCACCGTGAGAACACTTGGCTGGTGTTCATCCACGCAAACCGAAAGTCGGGGTAGCCCGTCGGTGGTGGCATCTCGAAGAGTTTTTGGCCGATGGACTCCAGCTTGTCGTTCAGCTCCCAATCGTTAAAGTCGCTGCCGGTGTTGGTGCGTGGCGGCGGATAGCTGGTCAGGTTCAGGCCGCGCATGGCCGAGATGTAGTACTCGAATGGGCGCTTGACCTTTTGGCCCCAACTGCGCCGGAAATCCTCGTGTTTCAAAATCGCTTTTAGCACCGTGCGAATATCGCCATGCGAGCTGATGAAGGCCTCGGCCCCGGCCTTCACTGCATTGGGGCAAAAGCCATCCGGGTCATCGCTAATAAAGCGGCGGCACAACTTGCGCGCAACAAACCAGGCCGTGCTGGGATGCTCGGACAAAATATCCAGCAGCAGCTCGCCCTGGTCTATGCCGCCATAGGGGATGAAGTGCCCGCCTGGCGTGCCCAGCGATAACTCCTTGCCCGTAAAGTCGTGCGTCGGCCAATCCGGTGTGTCGTTAAAGCGAAACGCGTCGTCGCCGCTCTTCGCGTTCGTCCACCCGCTCAGGATGCCCGCCACGCGGTGCACATCCACTTCGGTGTAGTTGTTCTTGCCGTTGTTGGGGTCGCCGGGGATTTTGTTGATGCTGCCCAGCGTGTGCAGCTCCATCAACTCGCGGCCATAGTTCTCGTTGGGGTTGCGGCCATCGCTGTATTTGTTGCTGAGAAACGAGAGCATGGCCGGGCTTTTGGCGCTGGCGCCCAAAATATCGCGGAAGCTCGTCAGCGCATATTTGCGGATGACATGCGTATCTTCCCAATACTTGTAAATGCTTTCGGAGAACGTGGTGTTGAAGTGATTTGTCCAGAAGTCCACCATCACTTCATACAGTTGTTTCTTGCTGAGCAGTGCCCG
Organism: Roseobacter sp.; assembly: GCA_043748055.1. GTDB lineage: Bacteria > Chloroflexota > Anaerolineae > J036 > Brachytrichaceae > JANMVQ01. The sequence goes on along the minus strand of JAYTNY010000712.1, from coordinate 8,678 downwards.
CGTGTAAGTCACGCGCACCAGGTAATCCGACATCTCGCCAATCGCGTAGATGTCGCGGGCCTCCGAGCCATCCTCATAGGCCTTTATCTGCGCGGTCGTCGCGTTCAACGCAGGCATATCGCCATTCTTGCTGTCTTTGCGAGACATGCCCGCCACAAACGTATCGCAAGCCGAATCATCTATCGCTTCAATGTTCAGTTGCGCATCTATGTAGGCATTGAGCGCGGCTTCGTCGTTAAAGTCGGGGTCGCCGGGCCTGGCCCCAAACCCCAGTCGGTTGTAGGCCAGCCGCGCCAGCGTAGGCGCAGCACCGGGCGGCGCTTCGGGCGCAGCCACTCCATCACGAACAAACGTCATGCATGTCCTCCTTGAGAATGAGTGATGATTGATTGTTGATCGCTGGTAGCCGCAGGCTTTAGCCTGCGTTGCATATACGAGTAGCTTGCGCTGAGAAACAAGGCTTATGCCATTGTTATTCGTATATGGGGCGCAGGCTGAAGCCTGCGGCTACCATGACTAATCTCCGCTCTGGTACAACGTTGCAGATGGCTGTGTAGCGCGTTGTTCGGCATACCGGCAGTACTAAATCTTGGTATGCCCCGTTCAAGTGCAAGGCTCTGCTTGATGTCAATTCAAGCCGCTTTGCACCGCTGCCTCCAGAAGATGAGAACGTGTGTTGAACCCTCGTTGCGTGAGATTGAATCTGGGTCTGGAAGCAACGCGCGCGAATATAGCACACGCAAAAATATAGGCCGCACAAAAATCGTTCACAATAAGGGCCTTATGACTCAAACACACATCTCCCTCGGCAAGTGGCGTGGCCTGCAACAATGCGCCACCCAACGCGGCGCGCTCGTCACTATGGCCATAGACCAGCGCAACAACCTCCGCCAATCGTTACGGCCCGATGCCCCCGATGCGGTGACGCCCGCCGAAATGGTCGCGTTCAAAACTGAAGTGGTGTCCGTGCTATCGCAAGTCGCGCCCTCTGTGCTGATGGACCCCGAAGTGGGTGCAGCCCAATGCGTGGCCGCAGGTGCGCTCTCTGGCCAAAACGGTTTAATGATTGCGGTCGAAGCCACCGGCTACGCGGGCAACGCCACCGAGCGCGAAAGCCGCTTGCTGCCCAATTGGGGCGTGGACAAAGCGCGGCGCATGGGTGCCAGCGCCATCAAGCTGCTGGTGTATTACCACCCCGAAGCTCCCAACGCCCGCGCGATGGAGACCTTTGTGAAGCAAGTAGTCGATGACTGCCTCGCTCACGACATCGCCTTCTTCCTCGAACCACTGTCCTACTCGCCCGACTCCGCCAAAAAAAATCTCACGTCCGAGGAGAAACGCCGCGTTGTCATCGCCAGCGCGCGTAACCTGGTGGTGCCTGGGGTGGATGTGGTTAAGGCCGAGTTTCCGCTCGACATTAAAGAGCAAACCGATGAGCGCATCTGGGCCGAAGCCTGCGCCGAGTTATCCGCCGCGTGTTCTGTGCCGTGGGTGTTGCTCTCGGCAGGCGTGAACTACGAGACGTATTTGCGCCAAGTTGTTGTGGCTTGCCAAGCCGGGGCCAGTGGCGTGGCGGTGGGCCGGGCCGTTTGGAAAGAAGCGACCGCCCTAACCGGCGCAGCCCGCACCCAATTTCTGCACACCACCGCCCGCAGCCGCATGTCGCGCATCACCGAGCTGTGCGATGCACTGGCTAAGCCGTGGACCGAGTTTTACGCACCGGTGGCGGTGGATGAAAAGTGGTACACGGGGTATTGATCTATACTTTTAGAACATTTGTTTCTGCGCTCAATCATTCAAGTGAGCCACGAAGAAATGAAGGAGAAATAATGAGCACGCACTTACACGTAAAACCGCCCGGCACACCGACATGGGTTGATCTAAGCACGCCTGATCCTGAAGCCTCGCGCAAGTTCTATAACGCCGTGTTTGGCTGGGAGTACGACGTGGGTGGCCCAGAATTTGGCGGCTACACCACCGCCCGCCTGGGCAACCGCACAACGGCTGGCATAGCGGGTCTGATTCCGGGCATGCCGCCCCAACCAGCAGGCTGGGGCTTGTACTTCGCCAGCAGCAACATCGAGGCCGATGTCGAACGGGCAGTGAAATTGGGTGCAACGGTGTTGATGGCGCCCATGACCATCGGCGAATTTGGCAGCTCGGCCACCTGCCTAGACCCCACCGGTTCGCAATTTAGTTTTTGGAAGGGCGGGTCACACGTTGGCTCGCAAGTGACGAATGAACCAGGCTCGACATTTTGGTATGAGCTGTCCTCACACCATGCCAAACAAGCCCGCGACTTTTACAACGCCCTGCTGCACACCACCGACGATCTCATGCCGGGTGGCCTGGAGTACTACAACCTCAAGCAAAGCCATGCCCCTGCTCCGATGTGCGCCATCATGCAGATTGATCCGGCGTGGGGGCCTATGCCCTCGCAGTGGGTCACCTATTTCTGCGTTGCCGATGCCGACAAAACAGTGGCAGCGGTGCTCAAGCATGGCGGGCAACTCATGGGCAACATAGATGACACGCCCTTTGGCAAGTTGGCCGCGCTGTCGGACCCTCATGGGGCCATGTTCAAAATTGTCCAGCCGCCCACGGGTTAAATGGTGGGGGTCTCCCCTCTCCCGTTCTGACGGGGGAGGGGTCGGGGGTGGGGGCCTCACCACCGCACTGCCTCAAACTTCCACCCCGGCTCCACCTTTTGCATCTCAATCTCGTCGTCGCGCTTCGTTAGGCCGCATGCCAAATAAGCCGCATGCAGCTTTGCCAGCGCCGCACGGTCTAGCTCAATTCCCAGACCCGGCGCGTTCGTCACCGTCACGCAGCCGTCCTCAATGGGGATGCGCCCGCCCACCAGCACCTCTTCGCTCTGCCAGGGGTAATGTGTGTCGCAGGCGTAGGTCAGGTTCGGCGTGGCTGCGGCCAAGTGCGCCATCGCCATCAACGAGATGCCGAGATGACTATTTGAGTGCATCGAAAGCCCGCGCCCAAATGTGCGGCACATGGCCGCTAGCTCCAAGCTGGCGCGTAGCCCGCCCCAAAAGTGGTGGTCGCTCAAAATGATGTGTTCGCTGCCCAGCCGCACGCTACCGGGCATGTCTTCAAAGCCAGTCGTACACATATTGGTCGCCAACGGTATGCTCACGGCTTTAGCCACTTCGGCCATGTTGGCTTGCCCGCGCACCGGGTCTTCGTAGTATTCCAGAATGCCTTCCATCTGCTTGCCAAACTTGATGGCTGTCTCGACGCGCCACACCGCGTTCGGGTCAATCCGCAATGGCACGTTTGGCCCAAACGCCTCGCGCAAAGCAAACATGCTGGCAACTTCGATCTCTGGCTCCAACGCACCGGCCTTTAACTTGATGCTCTTGAAGCCAAACGCCTTGCACATGGCAATGGCTTGCTGCGCCAGCGTGTCGGGTGTTAATGCTTCGGCCTGTCGCGCAGCCGCCCAGCCCGTTGCCGCCCCATCGACCCCAAAGCCCAATGCCCCGCCTGCGCCCGCGTGCTTAAAAAACAAATACGCCGAGAACGGCACCCGTTCGCGCACGCGCCCGCCCAGCACATCGCACACCGGTTTGTTGATGGCTTTGCCGATGAGGTCGTAGCACGCCACCTCGATGGGGCTGTAGGTGCGGGCGCTGCGTCGCGAAGCCTGTGCTTCGCGACGCGTGGCAATGGTGGTGCGCATGGCTTCTTTGCTGATGGCGGCATCCCCCGCCGCAAAATGTGCTTCGATGGCGTGCTGAATGGCATTGAGTTGAAACGGGTCTGCGCCGATGATCAAGTGCTTCACTGCCTCTAAATCTGCCACAATGTCCGTGCCGCCCGGCATCTCGCCCAAGCCAGAGATGCCGTCGCTTGTGACCAGCTCGATGATGACGCGCAGGGCATACGGCGCGTGCAAGCCTGCCGCATTGCGCAACGGCGGGTCGGTGATGGCGACAGGGGTGATGATCATGTTTTGGATTTTCATGTTTAAGAAGTTTGAGTTGGGAGTTTGAGTTTGATACACAAACCTTCCAACTCAAACTCAAACTCAAACTCAAACTAGAATCATTAGCCTCATGTCCATTCTAGACACGATCCTCGACCACAAACGCAGCGTAGAAGTGCCGCAGCGCAAGTTGCTTGTCCCGCTGGATGTGGTTCGGCGCGAGGCCGAAGCTATGCCAACGCCGCGAGACTTTGCGGGCGCATTGCGCAAAGCCGATGGCACTGTTGCTTTGATTGCTGAGGTTAAGCGCGCCTCGCCCTCCAAAGGCATCTTTATCAAAGGCGAATTCAAGCCGGTTGAGATTGCGCAGGCCTACGAAGCCAACGGCGCCAGCGCCATCAGCGTGCTGACCGATGAAAATTATTTTCAAGGCCACCTCAGTTTTATGACCGCCGTGAAGCATGCCGTCAACATTCCCGTGTTACGCAAAGACTTCATCGTGGATGCCTATCAGCTTTACGAAGCCCGTGCCGCCGGGGCTGATGCCGCCCTGCTCATCGTGGCTGCGCTGGATGATGCCGAGTTGCGCGACCTGCATCAACTCGCGCTTGCGCTAAAGCTCACGCCGCTGGTCGAGGTTCACGACGAGGCAGAGACTGAGCGGGCGATGAAAATCGGCGCTGCCGTCATCGGCGTCAACAACCGCGACTTGCGCACCTTTACGTTGGATATTGAGACGACGGGGCGTTGCGCAAAGAGATTAGAGATTAGAGATTGGAGATTAAGTCAATCTCCAATCTCTAATCTCCAATCTCTCTTAGTTTCTGAAAGCGGCATCTTCACCCCTGCCGATGTGGCACGCGTAGCGGCGATGAGTGCGCGGGCGGTGTTGGTGGGCGAGAGCATCATCACCAGCGCGAACATGGCCGAGCAGCTGCGGGCGTTGTCGTCGGTTGCGGCCGCTGCTTAAGTGTCAGGCACTTGACCGGGTTCATCTCAGCGGCGCTCTGAATCCGTCGTTCACCGCATCGCCTTCAGTGGCAAAACACTTCTCTGGCTTGGTTCGGCTGTAATACGTGCTGCCGGGCACGTGATAAATCTTGGCCTTCTTGCCGTAGTTGCCTTTAATGGGGTGGCTGTCGGGGCACGTCCACGGGTCTAGCGGTTGGGTGCTGCCGCCAACGGCTGCGGGCGCGGGTTGAGCAGGCACCAGCGGTTGGGCTGCTTCTTGCACAGGCGCAGGGGTGGCAGTTGGCACGGGTGCAGCGGGCTGCGCGCACTTTGTCCACAAACCGGCCCCGGCCTCGCGCGCTTGCGTTTGCAGGGTCGCAAACTGCTCGGCATATTTCACATCGGGTGGGTAGGTGATGGCCAGGGCGTAACCGCTTTTCACCAACTCGGCGTTCACCATGCGGCCATCTTGCAAATAGACATAGCGCAACAGGCGGCCAAACTTGTCGGTCTCGTTGATGTCTTTCTCCAGGCGCACTGGCTTGGTCAACACCAATTGTTTGTTGAAGGCTTGGGCCTCTTTGGCGAAACATTGCAGCGGCTTGCGGTTCAGTTCTGCTGAATCTACGCCGATGTAGCGCACACTGAAACGCTTGTTGGCGATGCGCACTTCTATCGTGTCGCCGTCAATCACGCGGGTCACGGTGGCGTCTTCGCCGGGCGGCAGCTCAATTACCTGGGTTTGCGCCGATGCAATAGGCGCAGCAATTTGGATAGACAGCAATGAGATTGCAATAAGGGTTTGAGTGAGGGTTTTTAGGCGTTGAAACAGTTTCATAGAGATAGCTTGAAATACATTGAAATAGGCTGTTGAACAACGTTGGGGTTGCTCTATTAGTCGTTTCATGCAGTTGTGTCCACATTACGATTCTTTGCAACTCATTCGTAAGGTTGATGCCACACGCCCCCCTTCTGTCCATGCAACTTTGGGCAGGATGCGCTTACATCTATACACGTAGGCACACGCATACAATCCCACCTCCATGACAACCATTCATCAGCTCGATCACCGCAAGCTCCACATCAAAATTTGCGGCAACACCAATTATGAGGATGCACACTGCGCCGTCGAAGCGGGTGCCGACATGCTAGGCTTTATCTTTTACCCACCCAGCCCGCGTGCTGTTTTGATTGAAGCTGCCACCGAGATCGTTGCGCGCCTGCGCCAAACCGAAGCCGGGCAACGAACCACGTTGGTCGGTGTTTTTGTCAACGAAACCACCGAGACAATGCTGCGAATGCTTGACATAGTGGGGCTGGATTTAGCCCAACTGCACGGCAACGAAACGCCAGCCACCTTATCTGCGATGAGTCTGCGCGCATTCAAAGCGATACAGGGTAAGACTTGGGCGGAGTGGCGTAGTACACTTGGGCAGGTAGAATCAGGCCAAAGCCGCACTCAAAAACTGGCATACTGTCCTGACTTTCTACTAGATGCGGATCACGAGACGCTATTTGGTGGCAGCGGGCTGCAAGCAGATAAAATACTGGCAGCAACATTGTCTAAAGATTTCGATGTGTTGCTTGCAGGGGGATTAAATTCAGAAAACGTTGCGGAAGTTGTGGTTCGGGTCCGTCCGTGGGGCGTAGATGCTGCCAGCGGCACGGAAGCTCACCCCGGCAAGAAAGACCACAACAAAGTTCGCGCTTTTATTAGCGCAGCACGCCATGCCGCAAACGCAATCCCCCGCTAGAGGTTGACCCATGACAATGACTGCTTCGTCTGCCCCCCCTACTGTTCCACCTGGCTTGCCCAACATGCCCGACGCGCGCGGCAAGTTCGGCCCATACGGCGGCCGCTTTGTGCCAGAGACCATTGTGCCCGCGCTGGACGATGTGACCGAAGCCTTCGAGGAATTCCGCGACGACCCGGCTTTTCTCGCCGAGTATCAGCATCTGTTAAAGACGTATGTTGGTCGCCCAACCCCGCTTAGCCACGCGAAACGCCTCAGCCAACACTTAGGCGGTGCGCAAATTTATTTGAAGCGCGAGGACTTGACGCATACCGGCGCGCACAAGATCAACAACGCATTGGGCCAAGCTCTGCTTGCCAAGCGCATGGGCAAAAAGCGCATCATCGCCGAGACGGGCGCGGGCCAGCACGGCGTGGCCACCGCCACCGCCTGCGCGCTGCTGGGCCTCGAGTGCGTGGTCTACATGGGCACGGTGGATATGGCACGCCAGGAACCCAACGTCTTCCGCATGAAGCTGTTGGGGGCCGATGTGCGCGGCGTGAGCAGTGGCACCAAGACGCTAAAAGACGCGGTGAACGAAGCCATGCGCGATTGGGTCAGCGACCCGAATAACACGTATTACATTATTGGCAGCGCGCTCGGCCCGCACCCGTATCCGCTTATGGTGCGCGTGTTCCAAAGCGTGATTGGGCGCGAGGCCCGCGAACAAATGCTGGAACAGACCGGCCAATTGCCGGACGAGGTGATCGCCTGTGTGGGCGGCGGCAGCAATGCCATTGGCATCTTCTACGGCTTCCTCAACGACGATGTGAAGCTAGTGGGCGTAGAGGCAGGCGGCTATGGCGTGGCAACTGGCAAACACGCGGCCCGCTTCGCAAACGACGAGGGTCGAATGACGAATGACGAATCACTCGACTCGGCTTCCGAGCCGCCTCGCACCTCGTCACTCGTCACTTCCGGCGTCGGAATCTTCCAGGGCATGAAAACCCGCGTGCTGCAAAACAGCGATGGGCAGATTGCCGAAACGCACAGCATCTCGGCGGGGTTGGATTACGCCGGGGTTGGCCCGGAGCATGTTTATCTACACGATCTAGGTCGCGTCGAATACACCTCAGCAGACGACAAAGCCGCGCTGCACGGCTTCCAAATGTTGTGCAAGTACGAGGGCATTATTCCAGCGCTGGAATCCGCGCATGCCGTAGCCGAGGCCGTGCGCCGCGCCCCCACGCTGCCAAAAGAAACTATCCTGCTCGTTAACTTAAGTGGTCGAGGAGACAAAGACCTGAACACGGTGATCAAAGCCCTCGAAAAATGACGAATGACGAGACGGCTCAGAAGCCGAGTCGAGTGATTTATTCGACATTCGTCACTCGCCATTCGAAGCTCTTCACCGCCCTATCATGATCCAAGACAAAGCCCTCGCCCTCGCCATTGATGTCAAAGGCAAAGCCCATCTTATTACCATTCAGGCGGGTAAAAAATTTGAGACGCATCATGGCTTTATTTTTTACGAAGCCATAGTGGGCAAGCCGTGGGGCAGCATCATCTACTCGTCTCTGGGGCAGCCGTATTTGTTTGTGCAACCCGGCACGGCCGATCTCATTCGCCACATCAAGCGCAGCTCGCAGGTCATCTTCCCCAAAGACAGCGCCTACATCTTGATGCGGCTGAACGTGAAACCTGGCGCACGCGTGTTGGAGAGCGGCTGTGGCAGCGGCGGCCTCACGCTGGCGCTGGCGCAGTCGGTCATGCCACATGGCCGGGTGTATTCGCAAGAGATCCGCGAGGACTTCATCGCCCTGACCCAGCGCAACATGGCGAAAGTGGGGTTGAGCGAGTACGTCACGTTTATTCACGCCGACTCGACTGAGGGCTTCAAAGTTGATGAGCTTGTAGATGCGGTGTTTTTGGATATGCCCGCGCCGCAGACTTGCATTCCGCAAGCGCGTGCGGTGCTGAAGGATGGCGGCTTCTTCGGCTCGCTGGTGCCGACCACCAACCAGGTGCAGGAAATTTTGCGCGCGCTAGAC
>JAYTNY010000711.1:0-8105 GCA_043748055.1 Roseobacter sp. | reverse complement strand
CAAGTGAGGCTTTGCGACAGGCGCAGAAAATTTGCCAAGATCGCTGGGAACAAGCCACGAAGAAGTGACAGCCAGCCATTCTCAATCTGAACCAAACTTGAGCAGAACAGTCCAAAGGACTTCTCTAAGATCAGCACCCGATTTGAAATCGGGTGCGTCGTGTGCTGCGCAATAAGCTTGTTACTGAGCGACGGGCAACGCCCCCGAATAATCCTGAGCGAAGCCGAAGGACGGGGGCTAGGCATAGCGAAGTCCTGAAGGACTATCTACGCACTTTGTGTTCTTTGTGAGAAAAGACTACGCCAGCGCATCCGCCATCTGCTTGGCGGCGCGGGCGCGTTCGTCTTTGCGCAAAATGCGTTTGCGCATCCGAATCGTTTTGGGTGTCACTTCCACCAACTCGTCATCATTCACATACTCAATGCAATCATCCAACGACAAGATGCGCGCGACGGGCAGGCGACTGGTATCGTTGTCGGCGGCGCGCATACGGAAGTTTGTCAGGTGCTTGGCGCGGGCAATGTTCACCTCAAGGTCTTCGGGGCGCTGATGCTCGCCCACGATCATGCCTTCGTAGACATGCAGACCTGCTTCGATAAACAACACGCCGCGTTCCCACGCGCCGCGTAGGCCGTAGGTGGTGGCCTCGCCGTCTTCCCACGCAATCAAACTGCCCCGGTCGCGCTGGCGGATGGGGCCAGCCATGGGGAAGTAGCCTGCGAACAAGGCGTTGGTAATAATGGTGCCGCGTGTGGCCGTGAGCGCATTGCTGCGAAAGCCCAACAAACCGCGCGTCGGAATTTTGTAGTGCATGGTCACGATGTGGTTATCGCCGTGCTTCATGTCTTGCATCTGGCCCTGACGCGTGCCCAGCATCTCTACCAACGCGCCCAAATACTCTTCGGGCACTTCGATGAACACCTCTTCAAAAGGCTCGGTCTGCTTGCCCCTTTCGTCAGTGCGGTAAATCACCTCGGGCTTGCCCACCTGGAACTCATAGCCTTCGCGGCGCATGGTCTCGATCAAAATAACCAAGTGCAATTCGCCGCGCCCGCTGACGATGAACGAATCTGCCGATTCGCCATCTTCCACGCGCAGGCTCACGTTGCTCTCCAATTCTTTGAAGAGGCGCTCGCGCAGTTTGCGGCTGGTGCTCCACTCGCCCTCGCGGCCCGTAAACGGGCTGGTGTTTACGCCAAAGGTCATGCGCACGGTTGGCTCCTCCACACGGATGGGCGGCAGCGCACGCGGGTCTTTGGCATCGGCAATCGTCTCGCCGATGTAAATATCTTCCAGGCCAGTCACCGCCACAATGTCGCCTGCTTCGATGGTCTGCACTTCCACGCGGTCTAAGCCCGAATGGGTAAACACATTCGCCAAGCGGCCTTTGAATTGTTTGCCGTCGGTGTCGATGCGCACCACTTCCTGGCTCTTGTTTAGCGTGCCGCTATACAAGCGGCCAATCGCCAGGCGGCCCTTATAGTTGTCATAGCCCAGCGTCGTCACCAACATTTGGGCGGGTGCTTCAAAATCTACTTTGGGGCCGGGGATGTACTCCACAATCAAATCAAACAGTGGGTGCAAGTTTGCGGCCAGTTGGGTGTGGTCGCGGCTGGCTTGCCCAGTCAGCGCATTGGTGTAAACGATTGGGAACTCGGCCTGATCATCGCTCGCGCCCAGTTCGATGAACAAATCGAACGTAGCATTCGTCACCCAGTTCGCACGGCTCATGGGTCGGTCTACTTTGTTGACGACGACGATGGCTTTATGCCCCATCTCCAATGCCTTGCGCAACACAAAGCGCGTTTGCGGCATCGGGCCATCTACGGCATCTACCAACAGCAGCACGCCGTCTACCATGTTTAGCACGCGTTCTACCTCACCGCCAAAGTCGGCATGGCCGGGCGTGTCTACGATATTAATTTTGATATCGTTGTAGCGAATGGTGGTGTTCTTCGCCAAAATCGTGATGCCGCGTTCGCGCTCCAGGTCGTTGCTGTCCATCACCCGTTCGACCACCTGTTGGTTCTCGCGAAAAACGTGGCCCTGCTTCAACATGCCGTCAACAAGAGTCGTCTTGCCGTGGTCAACGTGCGCAATAATCGCGATGTTGCGAATGTCTTTTCGTTCTGTGATTGCCATAGTCCCTATTCCCTTTCCTCTATCTTCTAGTATTTTTGCCGCATGACAGCCCAGTTATGCTCTGCACAAGTTTCTTCTTCAGCGTTCCATGAACGCGCGGGCATAAATGCCCGCGCTCAGCAGCGAAGCCCGTTGGGCTTGTTTGGATATTTCAGCCCGCAGGGCTTTGCTGTTTAGCCCTGCGGCTTTAGCCAGCTTGCCCTGAGCGAAGCCGAAGGGTTCATGGCGCACTGAAAACAAACTTTTTGTGAAACCAGTCTGTCTTTCAGACGCAGCAAGGGCGAAGCACCTTAGTCACATGCTTCGCCCTTGAAACAAATTTATGGATGTAAGAGGCGCTATTCTACCGCTTTCGTATTCGGATTTTTTTACACCCTATTAACTTAACAGCAATTCTCAATATGAATCAAACTTGGGCAAAATAGTCCGAAGGACTAGCTCGTCGCTCTAACGTGAGCGATCCAAATTGAGAATTGCTGTCAACGGTATGCAATCTCCGATGAAGGCTTCGCTCCAAATCAGTGCTTCTTGTTCACGCGCATGGTCTGTTGCCATAGCGTGGTAGCTTTTTTCAAGATCGTCAGCGTCTTTTGTATCGCAATCGTTCATGCACACAGTATAGGTGTCAACCGATTACAAATAACAAGAGTCGTGACCGAGTCGAATAGAACACGTCAGGTAATTGCGCCTAGCCTGTTTAGCATGCATGCCATGACCTACGCAAAATATCTTTCCCGGCTTGCCCTGCTCTTAACGCTGGCCTATATGCTTATTGCGGGGTTCATCTTCTGGCAGCACAAGCCCACGCTGGGCCGCAGCCGGTTTGGCGGCATCGAAATTCAGCAGGCTAACCAAATCACCCGCATTTCGGCGCACGATCTGAATTGCGTTCGGGCTGATCTGGACTTTGTTTGCAACACTGTGTTAGAAGGCAAGCGTGTGATGTTGACCGCAACCCACATCGATCCAATAAATCAGAGGCAATACACTTGTGCTATTACCGTTGGTGGACAAACCAACACCTGCACACTATCGCTACTCTCCTACACCGCCGCCTACGCCCGCATAAGCAATGCCTTCTTGAACTTGAGCGAACCGACGATCGCGTTTTATCAAGCGCGCAATCCGCTCATGCACATGAGTGAGCCAGAAATCATGAAGTGGATGAACCCCTTTCCTTACTTAGCGACAGGCGCACTATTTTTATTTCTGCTTTTTCATCTGCGTGTTCATCGGGTTGCCCGCTTTGTCTTTGCTGCGTTTGGCGCATGGGTGGCGTTTTATCCAGTCGTCGTCATCATGCTGATTATGGTTGGGGACTTCGTGGATTAATCAGCGCGATAATTCGAGCTGCCATGAACCTGAATTACGAAACTGCCGCCGAGATTGCCGCCAAAGTCGGTACGCCGTGCTACGTTTACAGCCAGGAACGCCTCACCCAAAATTTGCAGCGCATCAAGCTGGCTTTCGGGGTGGATGGAAAGTCTCACTCACCTAAGTTGTGCTACGCAGTGAAAGCCAACAGCAACTTCGAGATTCTGCGCCTGCTCAACGGTGCAGGTGCGGCGTTTGATGTGGTGAGCGTGGGCGAGATGCAACGCGCCCTGCGCATTGGCGCGCACCCCAACAACATTATTTTTGCGGGTGTGGGCAAACGCGATGACGAACTGATTGCGGCGCTCACCGCACACATCGGCTGGGTGAATGTGGAGAGCGCCCAAGAGTTGCAGGTGCTGAGCGATTTGGCCGCCGCACGCGCCTTCAAACAACGCGTGGCCCTGCGGCTAAACCCCGGCGTAGATGCCCACACACACGCCTACCTCACCACCGGTGCAGCCCAATCCAAATTTGGCATCGAGATTGGCGAGGCGCTGCGACTGATTGCGCAGCGCGAGCGCTTCCCCGGCGTGAGCATCGAGGGCGTGCACTTTCACCTCGGCAGCATGGTGAACGAGGCCGAGCCGTATGTGGCCGCGATGAATATTGCGCTGGGTGTCATCGCGCTGGCCCGCGAGAACGGCGCACACATGTCTATGCTCAGCATCGGCGGTGGCTTTGGCATTGCCTACCAGCCGGATGGGGCTTCGGCAGACCTGGACGCGATTGCCAACGCGGTGCTGCCGCTGGCCCGCGAGGCGAACGTGCAGCTGCATTTGGAGCCAGGCCGCTACATTGTGGGCGATGCCGGTGTGCTGCTGACCCAAGTCCTCTACACCAAAACCAACGGCGGCCAACCCTATGCCGTTGTAGATGCAGCGATGAACGATTTGATTCGACCCGCGCTTTACGGTGCCAAACACAGCATCACAGCATTACAGCAGCAGAGTGATGCTGTAATGCTGTCTTACGAAATCGTCGGCCCGGTCTGCGAATCCGGCGATTTTCTAGCGCACCAAGTTTTGTTGCCGCAGTTACATCGTGGCGATTTGCTGCTGGTGCATCACGCCGGGGCGTATGGCATGAGCATGGCCAGCAACTACAACACCCGCCCGCGTGCGGCGGAAGTGATGCTGTCCCCCTCCCCCGTTCTGTCCCATCTGATGGGCGGGGAGGGTTGGGGAGGGGGCCGAGGCTGGCGCACCATCCGCCCACGCGAGGATTTGCAGAAGCTGTTTGCGGCGGAGATGGGCTACTGATTCCAACTGTCGCGTAACTCGTGTTAATAAGTAACCCGGCCCGGTCGCGCAAATAGATTTGGATGTCGGCATCGGTAATGCCTTCGCCCGCCAACAAATTGCGGAAGGCCGCCCGCAACTGGGCTTCGGGGATGTCGGCGGTGCTGTTCTCGTCGTCAATGGCGTTTTGGGGCGCGTGGGCGTGAACGGCGTAGGCCAACGCATACAACACATTCAACAACTCGTGCGTGCCCAGCCTGTCCAGCGCCTCGAACACGCGCCGCTCGGCATCGGCCTGGGTTGTCTCTTTCCCTTTTTCTTCTTCTTCAGATTTTTTGCGGCGTTGCCAGTTCAGCAGCAGCAAATCTACCGCTTCCTTCAACAAGGTCTGGCGATCTTGCGGCAAGTCCCCGCCGCGAAAGCTATGCAACGAGGCGATGAGCGAGAGCAGCAACGGGTTGGCCGCCAGCTTGCGCAAACGAGGGTTGTTGCCCCCGCTGATGGCGCTGACGAGACGTGCCGCCCGCGCCTGAACATCGGTCTTGCCGCGCTTCAGCCCAATTTGGGCATACCACTTTTGCACAAACGTTTGAATTTGCTCGTCGTTAAACTCTTGCACGGGCAACTCGGCAAAGCGGATGCCGCGCGGGGCCAATTGCTGTTGCGGGTTGCGATATGAATAGGTGCGGCAGGTGACGACAAAGCGGCAACGCGGATACAGCTCGGTGAGTTGCTCCACCACGCGCTTCATGTCTACCCGTTGGCGAGTTGGCACTTCATCCAAGCCATCCAACAAAAAGGCTGCGCCGCGTTGGGCCAACAGGTAGCGCAGGTTGGCCGCCAGTTTGGGCGTAGCGCGCCGCAGCGAATCTTCGATGTATTCGAGCAGCGCCAGGTGCGGCTCGCGTTTGCGTTTGGCATCCGCGCTGAGCCAGCGGGCAAAGTTGCGCAGCTCGGCCCGCAGCGGCAACAAGCGCGGGTGGTGCCACTCCTGCTTAAAGGCCTCGTCCTTCACCTCGCCACACAGCCCCAACGCCAAATAGTTGAGGACGGTGGATTTGCCGGAGCCAGGATCGCCGAGGATGACGGCGTGGGCGGTGTCGTTGAGGGCAGAGATGATTGAACTCGCTTGCCAAGTTTGCTTAAACGCAATCATTCCCAATGCTTCGCCGTGTTCATCAAAAACAGGCTCAGCTTGAAACATGCCACCTTGCTTCCTCTCACGCCATTCTTGCGCAGCAGATTCTCCTAGTTCCTTGACTGCATTTCGAATGGGTGTATCTGGTAGATCACTCTTTTTGTAGTATTTCGCTTCACCAGTAAGTGCATTCGTGAATAGCGGCGTGTAAATATCCGCCAACGCAATCTGCCCGCTATCCGCATCGGCAGATTGAATATCAATCGCGTTCAAATCCAAGTTGCGCAGCACGCGCACGGTCTCGCGCGAGTACAGGTCAATCTCGGTCTTCAGCCGCACGGCCTCGCCGTCATCGTTCATCACAAACGTGCTGTTGTTTATGTTGATGTCGCCACCCGCGACATTGACCACACTATTGATGACCTCGGTGCTGACGAATTTGACGAGGGTCTTGCGCTCGGCCAAGCCGCGTTGCAGGGCATCTCGGCCCACTTGGTCGCGCGCATCTTGGTCTTTGAGGTGGGTGAGCGTGGCTTGCACCAGCCCCAGTTGCGCCGACACCTCGCGCAAACGGTCATCGGTCATGTTCGGCAAAATGGCTTGGGCCAGGCGCTCCACCTCGGCCTGCATATCCAGCTTGTTGGCATCGGTCGCTTTGTTGCGCCACTCCCAAATTGCAGTGGCCAGCCAGTTCACGCCCAAGCCGCCCATCAATGCGGCCAGGGCTTTGGGGTCTAGCCCCCAACTCGGCGTGGCAATGCTGCCAACCGCGCAAGCAATGGCGCTAGCCATGCCCAGATCAAACGAGGCATTCGTGAACTTGGGCAAATGCTTTGCCAAAGCCGCTTTAGCCTTTGCCAGCGCGGATTTGTATTCGCGCTCCTGGGCTTGTTTGTCTTGCTCGTCTTGGTTCTCGCCGGTGGTCCTGCGCACTTTCGCCATTGGAGAATTATCCATCCGGCTAAAATTCTGCGCATGGGCAAGAACAAGAAGGGTGGCAACAGCATTAATGTGCAAGTGGGCCACGCCGAAGGCAGCACGTTTAACACCGCAGAAACTGTGAATACGGGTGGCATCCATATCGATTTAGGTGAGGAGGTTGATGACGATGAAGCGCTAGAATTGGCCCAACCCAACGAACAGTCCGTTGCCCTCTTTCGCGCGCTTTCCACAAAATTCACCCTCGAAGAACTTGAATCCGTGTGCTGGGAACTCGGCGTCGTTTACGAGGATTTGCCCGCCAAAACGCTGAGCGGCAAGGCGCGCCAGTTGGTGCAGAAGGCCGATGATTTGAGTGCGACAGCGAAGTTGATCGCCATCGTTAATCGAGATCGCCCCGATGCCTGATCTCGATGTCCTCCTCGCCGCAATACAGGCCAGCAGCAAATACGCCCATGTCAGCGCGGATGTCATTCGCCGCATCGGGGCCAGCGAATTGGGCAAACGGCGCAACCTCAAAGAGGCCATCAAAGAGACGAAGAACAAGCTGCACCAAGTGGGCGGAGCCTACCAAGAGGCCATGCACTACGCGCGCTGGCTGGAGCAACTTGCGCAAGCCGCGCAGCCGCGCGAGGCCCTGCGCGAGATCATGCGCCACCATGCCAGCACCCGCGAACGCTTGCCCATTCTGGATGTGTTCTACCCCGCCATCTTCGCCGAGCTGGGCGAGGTGCGCTCTGTTCTCGATGTCGCCTGCGGCCTCAACCCGCTCGCCATCCCGTGGATGCCGCTGCCCCAAGATGCCACGTATCACGCGCTCGACATCTACGCCGACATGATGCACTTCATCGGCGAGTACATGAAGCAGACGGGCATCAACGGCACCGCCACGCCCTGCGATGTGCTCACGTCAATCCCTAATCCCCAATCCCCAATTACCCTCCCCGTAGATGTGGCCTTCGTCCTAAAAACCATTCCTTGCCTGGAACAAGTCGATAAAGCGATTGGCTCAAAGCTGCTGGATATACTCCATGCACGGCACCTCGTTGTCTCGTTCCCCATTCAAAGCCTCGGCGGCAAACGAAAAGGGATGCTTGAAAATTACGCCACTCATTTTGCCGATCTAGTCTCTGGCAAACCCTGGAGAATTAAGCGCATCGAGTTTGAAAGTGAGCTTGTATTTGTTGTCACAAAGTGATTGGGGATTGGGTGATATAGGGATTAGTGAATCCCTAATCCCTAATCCCTAATCCCTAATCCCTAATCCCTAA
>JAYTNY010000710.1:0-2731 GCA_043748055.1 Roseobacter sp. | reverse complement strand
TGTCGGGCGATGGGCGCATCGTTGGCTATCAGCCCTTCCGCACATTTGCGGAGCCGTTTCCATTGGATGCCAACTTGCACATCCGAGACATCGCACACTACTGGGGCACCGAAGAGCCAGACGATTCTTATCGCGGTCTGGTGGCCGCCACAGATGATGGTATCTATGTCCGGGATGATCAAAGAACCTATGCCACTTATCACTGGCAGAAATGGCGCAACGAGCGCGCAAAATTTTTGGGCGCGTGCGGTGGCTATGTGTGGATCACACCCGATAACGCGCCTGACCAAATTTTGCAAAGCCTGCGAGGTGGCGAGTGGGTGACGTTGACCCTGGGCTTGAGTGGCACAGTAATTTCGTCCGTTCTCTCGACCAACCCAGTGTCTTGCCTCGAGCGGACAGTGGTGACGCAGGTTGGCAACAAACGGGTGGTGTGGCTGCTAGAAGAATTGCCTGAATCACCCGAATCTATTTGGAAAGCGATTGGTGAATTGCCTGCGGTGAATTTGCCTGCAAGTTTGAGCGCGTTGCCCGCCAGCTACTTTCATGATGCCCAGCACAGCTATGTCTTCTTTGCGGGTGATACCGACGGCAAGCTCTATCGCGCCATAGATGACCACTCTGGCCCAGAGCAACTTTTTCCATTGAAATGGGAAGTGGTGCATGAGTTTGGCGCAGGCAAGTATCCACTCGTGTTGGATGATGATGTGGTGACGCTAATTGATTTGAAGACTGGCGAAGCGACATATCAGGTCAACTTCAACCACGGATTCAACTCCGTGTTTGCCCCTTTCGATTGGCAACCTGTGGGCTTTCCGAAAGTAGGCCAGCCCAGTGCTGCGATGTATTTGCCGAATGGCGACATCGTAAAGCGCGCCTATAGCGATTTCAACGGCACGCTGTATGCAGTGAACCAAAGCGGGGCGCTGTATCGTGAATCCTTTGAGCCGGATGAAAATGACCGACCCAAACATGTGTTGCGCCTGCTCAGCGAGAAGCCCGATCACAGACACATCACGTTGGGCCGCGCCGATGTGCAAGTGCTGTTTGATGCCGACCAGTTGAGTTGGGTGGGTGCGCGTTGTAGTGGACAAGACACGGGTGTCTATGCTAGCCAAGACAAAGCAATTACTTGGACGCGCATTTACACGGGCACGCCGCGCCAGTTGTTGCGTTCGATGGGCGTGAGCGCCGATGGCAAAGATATATTGCTGGCGAATAGTTGTGTAGGCCCGTCGCTCTCGACCGATGGCGGCCAAACTTGGCGCACGCCCTCTGCATTGAACTGGCCGTTTCGATTTGGTGCGCAGTTTTTGGCTATAGGCGGCGGCGAAAATATTCTGTATGCCGCTGGGCAAAAGCCCACAGGTCAGGCATTTGTGTTGATGGCTTCGTATGACCCTGGCACGCAGGATGTTGGCCCATGGCAAGACATCACGCCAGCCGGATTAGGTGCGCCGACGGGGTTATTCGGAGGATTTCAGAGCGTAGCTGTGTCCGATGAATCCGCTGTGTGGCAACGCATTGCAGTCAGCCAGGGGCCAAAGGCTATCCGCGTTGCAGCGGCTCAAGTAGATAGCAATAGTTATTGGGTGCGGCGTAGTGCTGGTCTGGGCAATGCACATGTGCAGGGTGTAGGAATGCGTGGTGCATTTATGGCTGCAACCGATCAGGGTTATTTTTATGCTGACCTAGAGAATCCGTTTGGTAGCTGGTTCAAGATTACTGAGCCGTATGCCAAACCGCCGGTCACTTTTCAAGTGAGCGAGGCTGGGGCATTCCTGAATGGCAGCGACTTTGCTGCGGTCTTGCCCGATTCATCCTTGCGCCTTGCCCCTGCGCCCGAATGCACCGATGTGTTGACGAATGGCAGCATGGATGAGCGCACCGCCTGGCAATTGCCGCTCACGCGCGTGCGTGCAGCGTATGTGGCCGGTGGCGGTTTTGGGGATTCGGATGGCTTACGGCTTGGCCCTGCCGAGAAGCAATTCGCGCCTACTAGCTACAGCACCGCTTTTCAAGATGTGGCTGTGCCAGCCGATGCTAAACGCATCGTGTTGCGCACCTTTATGCTGCGCCGCGCATCCGCCACCCCAGGCGATGACCTGCAATACATTCGTGTGACCTCATTAAGCCGTCGGGCAAGCGTGCGCACACTGCTGCGCTCAACCATCAACAGTAACCATTGGGAAGCGCAGGAGTTTGACCTGACCGCCTACAAAGGCCAGCGTGTGCGCGTGTTGTTTGGTGTTTACAACAACGGGCGGGGTGGGGTGACTTCGATGATTGTGGACAGCATCTCACTGTTGGCATGTCAATAACTCATGGACAAACGCTATTTACTCCTCATCGAAGCGTTGGATGGCACGACCAAGGACCTGACTCGCCTCGTGAAGCCACTGACCGAGACGTCTGCGCGCTTGCATCCAGCAGACGAATGGAGCGTTGCAACGATCATCGCCCACCTGATCTACATCGAGCCGTTGTTTCTGACGCGGTTCAAGCGTATCGTCGAGCAAGACAACCCGCACGAGCCGTTCATCGGCCCAAACGAAGCCGAACACATTGCCACCTCACAGCATCACAGCATCACAGAATTGATCGACGCCTTCAAATCCCAGCGCGCGGTCACCACCTCATTTTTAGCCACGCTAACGCAACCCCAATGGCTGCGCACCTGCACCCATGATGAGTTCGGTGTTACCCGCCTGCGCAAGCAGGTGGAAATTTT
>JAYTNY010000709.1:0-1854 GCA_043748055.1 Roseobacter sp. | reverse complement strand
AACTCGCCCTGCCGCGCAATGGCCGGGGCGATGAAGTTGCAGTTGTCCAGATCATCTACGGCATTGGCTACGCGCTGCTGGGCATTTGCCAGTTGGTACACCCGCGCGTTCAGCGTCTTGTCGTCTGTCGCCGCAATCACAATGAATTGATCGGCGATATCGCTCTCCACAAACTCGCGGGTGTGCCAAATCAACCTGCCTTCAGCATGCCACAGCGTAATCGCCTCGCTCACCTCTGGCGCAACCACTGTCACGCGCGCCTCGGCCTCTAGCAGCCCACTCACCTTGCCTGTGGCGATAGGGCCACCGCCCACGATGAGGACGTTGCGCCCGCGCAGGTCGAGGTAGATGGGGTAGAACAAGATTGGCTATTGGCTATTGGCTATTGACCTGTGATAGCCAATAGCCGATAGCCAGTTACTTTGCCCGCTTGGCCCCGTAATCCACCGGAGCCAACGTGGTTAAATGCTCAAAGCCCACACGGTCGCAAAAATCACCGAAGGGTTCATTGGTGTGGCGGTGGTCGCGGAAATCTTCAAAGATAGGTTTGAGCGTGGGGGCCAGTTTGTCCATCGGCACCAAATCCATAAACGAGCGCGCCAGCCGCGTGCCCACGGCGTTGCCGCCCAGGTAGATGACGTACTTGCCGGGGCTGCGGCCCACCAGCGCCAACTCGGCCACATAAGGCCGCGCGCAGCCGTTGGGGCAGCCAGTCATGCGCAGCACAATTGGCTCTTGAATCAAGCCGGTCTCTTCCAGCACGCCTTCAATCTCGTCAAACACATGCGGCAGCACGCGCTCGGCTTCGGTGAGCGCCAAGCCACAGGTGGGCAGAGCCGGGCAAGCCAGGCCATTGCGGCGCAGCCCGGTAATCGCTTCGACTTGGGTGATGCCGTATTCGTTCAACAATGCGTTTATCGCGGCGCGGTCTTCGGCGCGAATATCACTCAGCAAAATGTTTTGTTGGGCGGTGAGGCGAACCGACAAGCCAAACTGCGTGATGATGTGCCGTAACCCGCTGCGGAGTTTGTAATGGCCCTTGTCGGCAATGCGCCCGCTCTCGACGGGCAGGCCGATGAACCACGTTTTGTCACCCAATTCATTCCAGCCGAGGTGATCTTCCACCTTAAATTCGGGCATGGGCCGGGCAGGCTGGATTTTGAACGGCACGCGGCTCTGCAATTCTTGGGTAAATTTCTCCACGCCCCACTCGTGCAGCACATACTTTAGGCGGGCATGTTTGCGGTTGGTGCGGTCGCCAAAGTCTCGGTGAACGCCGACGATAGCTTTGATGATGTCTACGGCTTGGTCGGGCGCGACAAAGCCGATCATGTCGGCCAGGCGCGCAAACGTCTCTTCGTTGGCGTGGGTCACGCCCATGCCGCCGCCTGCCACCACGTTGTAGCCGATGAGGTTTTGGTCATCATCGAACAACGCGATCAAGCCCGCGTCGTTGGTGTAAATATCCACACAGTTATCACCCGCAAACGCAATAGCGGTTTTGAACTTGCGCGGCAAATACACCTGCCCATACAGCGGGTCTTCTTCATCTTGAACAATGGCCTCGCCCTCAATCCAAATTTGATGATAGGCCTTTGTCTTGGGCAGCGTGGCGTTGCTCAGTTCGTTCGCCACCTGTTGCACTTTTAGGCGCTGCGGGTTGCTGGTGGGGGCGGGGCAGCACATCACGTTACGCACCACGTCGCCGCATGCGCCAAACGTGGTCACCAGTTTGTGGTTTAGCGCACGAATGGTGTCGCGCAGCTCTTGCTTAATGACGCCGTGAAACTGAATGCCCTGGCGTGTGGTGATGCGCAAGGTCTGGTTGCCATACTGCGAGGCAATATCGTCGTG
>JAYTNY010000708.1:0-22732 GCA_043748055.1 Roseobacter sp. | reverse complement strand
CGACATACACGCCAGAGACCCAATCGCTCGGTATGACCAAGCGATACGAGGCAGCCCAGTTGCTGCAACTGGCAAGCCCGGTGTCAGAATCGCGCTGGGGCTTGGGCTGAACGCGACCCTGTAGCGCACGCACTTCGGCAACCAGCCGCCCGCCCAACCCGCCGTAATAACCCAGGCGATAGATGCGCAGATCGAAACTGGGCGCAGGGGTGTTGACAAAAAAGTCCACAGGCTCGTTTGGCGCAATGCTGGTGGCCGAGGCAAACCCTTCGATACCAGGGTTGCTAAGGTTCAAACCTGGGTCGGGCTGTGCCAGTTGCCAATCGCGGGTGCCTTGCAAAGCGTTTTCGGCGGCGATTGGGTTAGCGCCATTCGCAGCAGCCCATGCGATGGGGTTGGGCTGACCGCTGTGCCAAATAGCCTCGGTATGAATATTGGGGCTGGCATGCGGTTGTGCCAACAAGTGAGCGGGCAATGCGCTGGCGCTGGCGGCACCGATACCGACACCCGCTCCTTTAGCGGCGCGCTTCAGAAATGTGCGGCGATGAAATCGTGTCATGTTGTTTGGTTTGATATAAGCCTATAGGTCAGTTCATCAGATCACTTCTATTATCCGCAATCCGCAAAAATTGTTGCAAATAGACCAATACATACCTAATGATTACTATTGTGGCGATACAAGTATCGTGGATAGCTGGGCTGCAGGAAGTAACGATCGGGTAGGCTGCCCAACGCCTCAAAACGTGAGCCGAAATCTTTTTCGAGCACGTAGTAATCGCCAAGAAAAACCAAGATGGGGGTTACGTCACCAATCGGTGCGTTCATGACTAAGTACGCATTGCCCTTCGGATGAGTGACCTCTCTCAACAGTTGGCGAATTACAAGTGACTCTTGTCCATCATCACTTGGACGACGCACCATATCTTCCAGGGCGATCCAGTTTGCATTTGGATAGAGCTTGGTTTCACTGGAAATAAAGCCAGAGTAGGGTGCATACACCTGGCCGTCAAGTTGATTTAGCGTCTGGGTGAAATCCTGGTAAGCCGCCGGAGCACCCCGCATGGGAATAACCGCAAACGGGTTGTAAAGAAGCACGCCAAATGAGGCAATCAGCCCAATCGCTTGCAGTTTGTATAGCTTTGGCAAGCTGGCTGGCCGAACCTTCTTCAGCCAGACATGCGCTCCCCATACGCCAACGATGATGAACCATGTCTCCATCGGGATGAGGACGTTGTTGGCCGAGCCTGGATCCAACATCCCCAAGAAACCCGACAACACGGCAAACACCCATTGCATATGCCAAATCTCAATCTCCATTCCAACAGCGCTGCGCTTCCGCCTTAACAGCCAACCCACAAAGGCCCCAGAAACCAGAGCGAGAAACAAATATCGGCTGACGATGAAACGAACAAAACGCACTACTGTTTCGATGTTTAGCTCCGACCAACCGCGCGGAATCGTCCACGTAAAGTAGTGATAGTGTGAACCCAAGAACATTGGGGCGACGAAGATATACAAAACCGGCCCCAACACGGCGGCAACCAACGCATACACCAACCCAGCACGCCAGCCATCCCGCCAAAACAGAAACCCCAAACCGCCCAAGACAAATAATGCGCCGTGTTGCTTAACCCAAAACGAAGCAACCAATGCCAACAGCCCCAAAAGGTTCCATCGCTTCGATTTGTTTTGACTGATGAGCCAGGTTCCCAGCAGGATCAGACACAGCAGCCACGAGTCTGAGCTGGCGGTGTCAAGATACGACTCCATGACGCCATAGGCCGCTGCAAATAAACCCAGCGCAACCAGGCCCCATATTTTGGATTGGGTCTTGTGGCGGACAACGCGATAGATCAGCAGCGCACTCAGCAGGTTGCCCAGCATCGCCACGAGGCGAAGCGCAAAGAGATTTACGCCAAATACCCAGGCAACGGGTACGGTCAGCAAGTAATAACCGATGTTGTAGGCCAGCGGCACAAACCCCGGCGAAGGCTCTGGGTAAACAGGGAGGCCTCGCATGAGGCGATCAAGATGCTGAAGAAGTGTGCCTTCTTTCAGATTCAGGTGAAATGGAAAGGCGAGATGCGCAACATTGGCAAATAGCACGAATGCGATATTGATAATGCACACGGCCACCAAGCCACCCTGCATAATCTTGAATAGGAGTTGACGGTTTATATTGAGGCTTATGTTGAGTTGAATAGGTAGCACAAACGGCTTAAAGTTGCTCAGCGATTTGATCACAGAAGCACGATCCCCCGAAGCATATTGCCACCCCAAAATAGCCAACAGCACAATGCCGCTGACCAAGATAGCCATACGAACCGGAAGAAGCGTTATATCGGTCACGAGACACCCCCAATATCACTTATCTACGAAACATCTGCAAGTATTCTAATTGATTGATGGCATTGCAAAGTTTAGCCACTTGCACAGTTATTATTGCCGTAGAGGTGTAGGACAGATGACCTATCGAAACAAACGCTATTCCTATCGCCCGGAAGATTCAACCCTGGGTGTGCCCCATCGCCATGTGGCCCAACGACCCATGTTGTCGCGCCGCACACTGCTGATGCTGAGCGCAGTGGGCGTTGCAGAAACGCTGGTCGGCAAGGTGGAGCGCGCATTCGGCAAACAGCCTAATCGGCCTGTGCCCGCACCCCAAGCCGAAACCAAACGTGTTTACCTTGCCCCCGATGACCACACCGATTACATGTGGACCGCCGATGAAGCAGCCTATCGCACCGCCTTCATCGAGATGCTGGACTATTACCTAGATTTGGCCGATGCCAGCATCGCCGCCAACGAACTGCCCGAATACCAAAGCCGCTGGAACACCGATGGCACCTTATGGCTGTGGGAATACCAGAAGAACAAGACAGCGACGCAGTTTGATCGTTTGATGAACCGAGTCAAAAGCGGCCACATCAGCGTGCCCCTACACCCATTGTGTCTGGTGTTGGGTGGCGCACCCGCCGAGGCGGTGCTGCGCAGCATGTATTACGCGGGCCGCCTGGAGCGCCAATATGCTGTGAAGTTTTCGTTGGCTGTTTTGATGGAAAACGCGACAGCGCCGTATGGCGTCGGTGCGTTGTTTGCGGGCGCAGGCGCAAAATATAGTTGGAAAGGCGTGTGCGGCTGCACCAGCAAATTAACCCCGGCAGATTTGGCCAACCGTGAGCATGAAATTTATTGGTGGGTAGGGCCAGATGGCAGCCGCCTGCTGATGAAGTGGTATTCATTTGTGAACTACTACTTCATCGGCGGCTATGCCGAGGCGCGCAGCTATTCCTCAGCCGTAGACTATGTAAGCACAGATCAGAGCTTCCTGGCCAGGCATCCGTACTCCGTGGCTGGCGCGTTTGGCCAGGGCGGCGATGATCCGAAAACGCAAAATGCAAATTTAGTCGCCGGAGCCAAAGCCAAGACCACGACCGATCGCAAAGTCATCGTCTCGAACGAGACGGATTTCTTTCAGGACTTTGAGACCACTCACGGCAGCAGCTTGCCCTCGCTCTCGGTCACCTATGGCAACGAATGGGAGCTAGGAGCCGCATCGGTTGCAGAAGTGGCCGCGCGCAACAAACGCGCCGTGGAAAAGCTGCGCGCCGCCGAAGCGCTGGCTACTTTGGTCAGCCTGAAGAATGCCAGCTTTATGAATGGTCGCAACGCCGCGCGCGATCAGGCGTTTATGAACCTGGGCTTGTTTTGGGAGCATTGCTGGACCTTTGACGGCGCCATCACCAAGACCGACCGCGCCAACTGGCTAAAGCGCATGGCAGGTGAAGTGGAAAGCTATGTGAACACGTTGCACAGCGACGTAGCCAGCGCACTCGGCGGCCTCATCACCAAGACGGGCAGCAACTCGCGCTTCTTTGTGTTCAATGCATTGGGTTGGGCACGCACCGATTTTGCCGATTTTTCCTACACCGGCGCGACGCCGGTGCATGTGGTGGATGTGAGCACCAGCCAGGAAGTGCCCTCGCAAATAGTGACGGTGAACGCGCAGAAGTACATTCGCATCCTCGCCAGCGGCGTGCCCTCGGTGGGCTACAAGGTGTTCGAGGTGCGCTCGGGCAGCGGAACCGCGAACTGGTCGGCGGGTGCGCCGAGCGCTTCGGGCAGTACTATCGAGAATAGCAATTACAAGCTCACGGTGGCGAATCGCGGGGCCATCACCAGCCTGCTGGATAAGACGCGTAGCAATCGCGAATTTGTGCGCGGCGCGTTGAATGATCTCAACACCAACACCGGCGCGCTCTCGATTGAAGACGCGGGCGTGGTTTCGGTAACGCTCAAAGCAGATGTGACCAGCGGCGTAAAACGCACCACGCGCATCACGTTGTATCGCGGGTTGGATCGCATCGACATCCGCAACGACATCACCCAAAACTTCAGCACGGTGGAATCGTGGCGCTTTGGGTTTGAGTTGAACAGCCCTAATCTATGGCACGAAGAGGTGGGCGCAATCATCCGCGCACGCCTCACGCCCGATGGCCACTATGCCACCCGCAACGCCCGCTACGATTGGCTCACCCTCAATCATTTTGCAGATATGCAGGGCAGCGAAAATGTGGGGATGACGCTCTCGAACGCCGATTGTTTATTCATGCAGTTGGGCAACAGCACGGTGAGCACGCTGGATATCAATACGCCGCAACTCACCGTGCTGGCGGGCGGCAAAGTGGATGGCTATGGCGCGGACGCACAGGCGGGCGACGCCTATTTTCTGCAGCGCTTTGCGTTGCGCGCGCACGATGCCTATGACCCAACCGCCGCTATGAAGCTCGCCCTGGAGCATCAAAATCCGCTGGTGACGGGCGCGATCACAGGCGGGACGGATTACCCCGAAACATCGTTCTCTTTAATCAACTTCTCCAACAGCAATGTGTTGCTGTGGGCGCTAAAGCCCGCAGAAGATGGGATTGCGCAGGGGGTGATGGCGCGCGTATGGAACATGGCCTCGGCCCAGGCCGCGTGTGCCATCAGCGTACCAGCGGGGTCTGTTCAAACCGCCAAGCACGTCAGCCACATCGAAACGCCCATTGCCAATTTGGCGGTGGCGGGCGGCGGGCTGAACGACACGTTGGCCGCGCAACAGATCAAGAGCTATCAGTTGACTATGGCCCTGGGTTCCAGCACACCTGTTCCTACGCCCACCCAAACGTTTGTGCCATTGGTAACCAACACGCCTACACGCACCAGCACCCCGAACAACCCCACTGTGCCTGCGACACCCACACAACCCGGCACACCTAGCCTAACTGCAACTCAGACCAAGACGCCAACGCCTACCTCAACCCCTACGCTACCCGGCACACCCAAGCCCACCCTTACACCCACACGAACGATTACCGGCACGCGCCCCACCCCACGGCCTACGCCAAAGCCAACGTCCACCTCAGATGGCACGCCCACGGCCACGCCCACCGATTTGCCCGCCTCGTTTAACCAGCGCATGTATCTGCCGTTGGCGTTGACCGGGGATGAGTAAGCCCATGCGCACAAATTCTGATTTGACGTAGCTACGACTCAGCCCGCTCAGCGACTAAAGTCGCGGCAACACAAAGCAAAGTCGGCCTACGCCGACTAGAACCCAGCCATGCAGGTCGGCTTTGCTATGCGATTCTGATCACCGTTACCCGCGACTTTTGAAAATTCAGAATTAAGTCCGGTAAACCAACGACGCGTTCCCAGCCCGCGCAGGCGGGCTTCGCCGAAGTGTTGCCCGCGACTTTAGTCGCTGGGCCGAGTCGTTACGATTTGATGGATTACCGGGCTTGCGCGCGCGCCAACGCCTGTTTAAGCGCAGCCGCCAGCGATTGCAAATGCGGCTCTTCCAACATGTTGCGGTGGCTACCAGTCACTGGCATCATGTCAACGCCGCCTTGTGCCAGCGAGTCCCAGGCCATATGCGGATCGTACGAGCACAGCAACGGCTGGCGCTGAGTGAAGAGGACGGTGACGCGGCCCGGATACGCTTGCGGGTGATAGCCTTCCCAGGCCATCAAGTGCGTGCGCATCAGTTCATGAACCTCTTGCGGAATCAAGGAGACATCGTCCACATAGTTTTTTAGATCAATGGCCCCACCCTGTTGCACAGGTTTATAACCCCACAGCTTGCGCCGCACGCGGCCCAATCGTTCGCGCATCGAGATTTGCTTGAAGTCATCCAGCCAATGCGAGAGGTTGTTGATGAATGCTTTCATCACCCTGAGGCTGGGCAGCGGCCAGGCGTAATAGTTGGACTTGGGGGCGGCCTGGTCGAACATCGCCAGCAGCGCTACGGTGTGTCCGGCTGTAGTCAGTTGTCGCGCGGTCTCGTAGGCCAGCGTGGCCCCAAACGAATAGCCACCCAGGTAATACGGCCCCTCTGGCTGCAAGGCGCAGATGGCTTTCATGTAGCGCTCGCCAATCGCCTCGATCCGCTTGCGCATGGGCAAGTGCGCTTCTTCGGGTCGCGCCTCCAGCCCATAGAACGGCTGGTCATCGCCCAGGTAGCGGCTGAGGGGCGCATACCCAAACACGCTGCCGCCAACGGTGTGCACACAAAAGAACGGCGGCTTGTTGCCATTGGGCTGGATGGGAACCAGCGGGGGCGTGAACTCGGACAAGGCATCGCGGATAGGGCCATCGCGCAGCACCTGCGCCAACCCTTCCAATGTAGAAGCCTGGAACAGCCGCGAGAGTGGCAGCTTCACACCAAAGGCTTTCTCCACCTCGGCAAATAATTTCACCGCCAGCAACGAATGCCCGCCCAGGTCAAAGAAATCATCGGTCATGCTGATGGCAGGCCGATCCAACACCGCTTGCCAGATCACCAACAGCTTGCGCTCCACACCATCGCGGGGCGCAACCAGACTGTTGGCAGTATGGCGTTGTGGCGCGTCATCGGGGGCGGGCAGGGCGCGCTTGTCCAGCTTGCCGTTGGGTGTGAGGGGCAACGCCGTCAGTGTTACGAACGCGCGCGGCACCATGTGGCCAGGCAAGCGGGCTTTGGCAAATGTATTCAACGCATCCAGCGTTACCTGCACCTGTGGGCGTGGCACCACAAAGGCTACCAGTTGCAGTTCCCCGTCGCGGCTTTCGCGCGCCAGCACCACAGCCTCGGCCACAGCGGCGTGTTGTTTCAACGTCGTCTCAATCTCGCCCGTCGCCACGCGCATGCCACGAATCTTGATCTGGTCATCGCCGCGCCCCAGGTACTGCAAATTGCCATCGGGCAACTGGCGCACCCGGTCACCGGTTTTGTAAAGCCTTGCGTCGGGTGCATCGGCAAAGGGATGCGGCACAAATCGTTCGGCAGTCATCTCAGGTTGATTCAGATAGCCTCGCGCCAACCCATCGCCACCGATATACAACTCACCCGGCACACCCAGCGGCACCAACTGATGGCGCGCGTCCAGCACATAGGTTTGCACGTTGTGCATGGGCTTGCCGATAGGTACTGTTGCATGGCATATTTCTGCCGTCACCTCGTAGTAGGTCGAATCGCCACTGGCCTCGGACGAGCCATACAAATTAAGCAGCCGGGTGTGCGGCATGGCTTGCGCAAATTGCCGAGCCAACGCCAGTGGCAGCGCCTCGCCGCTGGAGATGCACAGGGTTAGCTTCGGCAGCGCCTCGGCCAAGTTTCGATTAGCCTCCAGCAACACTTTCAGCAGCGACGGCACCAGCGTGATACGCGTGACGCTGTGCTGCGCCAGCGCACGCACCAGTGCGTCCGGGTCTTTCACGGTGGCATCCGGCAAAATAACGCTGGGCACGCCGCCCAGCAACGGCCCAAAAATTTCCCAGGCCGCATCAATAAAGTTGAGCGATGTCTTCTGGCACAACACCTCGCTGGGTTCAAACGGATAGGTGCGCCACATCCAATGCGCGCGGTTTAGCACACCGCGATGCGTGCCTAGCACGCCCTTTGGCTTGCCGGTGGAGCCGGAGGTGTAGATGACATACGCTGTGTCTTCAGCCTTGCTGGCGATGCTGAGGTCATCGTCGCTTTCGCCGCTATGCTGCGCAATCGCATCCCACTCTAAATCCAGATTCATCACTTGTGCGCCATGCTGCGAGGCCACCGCCAGCGTTTCGTTATCCACCAACAACAGCGGCATCTGCGCGTCGCGGATCATGTATTCGATGCGCTCGGCAGGATACGCCGGATCGAGCGGGACGTAGGCGCAGCCCGCTTTGAGCGCTGCCAGAATGCCGATGATGGCGTTGGCGCTGCGGGCCATACAGATGCCAATCAGTGCGCCTGGCTGCGCCCCTTTTTGAATCAGATGGCGGGCCAGTTGATTGGCGCGTTGGTTCAGCTCAGCGTAGGTCAGCGCGTCATCGTCAAAGCGCAGCGCAATGGCATTGGGCATGTGCGCAACTTGATCCGCAAAGGCCGCAGGCAGCGTTTGTTCGCGGTCGTAGGCGGCCTCGGTAGCGTTGCATGCGTGCAGCAGGTGTTGGCGTTCGGCCTCGCTCAGAAACGCGGCATCATCTACGTGCTGGTCGGGGTTTGCAACGATGAGCCGCAGCAACGACAGAAAGTGGCAGAACAAGCGCTGGATGGTTTCATGCTCGAACAGGTCGGTGTTGTATTCCACCAACACCCGCTGCATATCGGGGGTGTCCACCAGCGTCATCGTCATATCAAATTGAGAGGCATGCCGGTCGGCGTTGCCAAAGTCGAAGGTCAGCCCGGCAAGCTGCAACTTGGGAATCGGCACGTTGATGACGTTGAACATAACCTGAGCCAATGGCGACTGCGCAGTGTTGCGCGTCGGGTTCAACTCGGCCACCAGCTTGGCAAACGGCATGTTCTGATGGTCGTAGGCATCGAGCGAGATGGCACGCACGCGCTTGAGCAACTCACGAAAGGTGGGATTGCCGGAAAGATCGGTGCGCAAAATAAGTGTGTTGACCAATGAGCCAATCAACTGCTCGCTCTGCACGCGGTCTCGGTTGGCGATGGGCACGGCCACGGCAATATCACTTTGGGCGGTGTAGCGGTGCAGCAACGTTTGGAATGCAGCCAGTCCCACCATAAAGAGTGTGGCGCCTTCTGAGATCGCCACGCGCCGCAGGCCCGCCAGCAACTCGGCATCCAGGTCGGCGGTAATCAACCCACCTGCGTAAGTCTGCACGGCGGGTCGTGGGTGATCAGTATGCAGATCGAGCGGGGCTACATCCGCGAGCTGCGCCCGCCAGTAGGCCATGTGGGCCTCCAGCGCCTCGCCTTGCAGCCAATGGCGTTGCCAGTGCGCGTAGTCGGCATATTGCACGGGCAGTGGCAACAACGTGGGCGTCTGGCCTGTGGCGAAGGCGTTGTAGAACGCCTCCAAGTCTTGCGCCAGCACCATGCCCGACCAGCCATCGGTGATGATGTGATGCATGACCAGCAAGATGACGTGCTCTTGCGGGCCGAGCGTGAACACCAACACCCGCGTCAGCCGGTCTAGCTCCAAGTCAAAAGGGCGGGCCGATTCGTCGTCCAGCCGTTGTTGCAGCATTTGCTCGCGCTCGGCTGCGGGCCAATCTTGTATGTCTAGCTGCTCCAGCGGAATGCTGCCCTGCGCCGCAACAACCTGGGCCGGTTGCCCTTGCACCTCTGCAAAGTTTGTCCGCAACGATTCGTGCCGCTCGGCCAACGCATTTAGGCTATGTTGCAGGGCCGTTACGTTTAGGGTGCCGGTGATGCGCAAGACATCGGCGACGTTGTAAGCAGCACCCTCTGGGTCTAGCTGATGGATAAACCACATGCGCTCTTGCGAGAACGACAACGGCAAAACCTGATCGCGGCTGACTGGCACAATGGCGGGCGTGGCGAGAAGCGTGGGGTTGGAGCGCGCCTCATCAATATGGACCGCCAACGCGTGAAGGGTGGGCGATTCAAACAGCACACGCAGCGGCAGCTCGATGTGAAAGGCCTCGCGAATGCGGGCGGCTACCTGGGTTGCCAGCAGCGAATGCCCACCCAGATCGAAGAAACTATCGTGAATACCGATGCGGTCTGCGCGCAACACATCCCGCCAGATGTTGGCCAGCACCTCTTGGGTGGGGGTGCGCGGTAGCACCGCCCCAGCCTGCTCGGCCCCAACGCTGTCGGAACCCCACTCTGGCGCGGGCAATGCTTTGCGATCCAGCTTGCCCGCCGGGGTGAGGGGTAACTTGTCCAGGCTAACAAATGCGGCGGGCAACATGTAATCGGGCAGCTTGCTTTTCAGGTGGCTGCGCAGCGCCTCAAAGGCGAGCGCGGGATCACTCGCCACGACATAGGCAGCCAGGCGTTTGGTTGCGCGCTGAGCAGCGTCGGTGGGGTTGAGGGTGTGAGCGACCACAGCCACATCTTGCACGCCGGGGTGCTGCAACAGCACGGTTTCAATCTCGCCCAGCTCGATGCGAAAGCCGCGAATCTTGACCTGGTTGTCGGCGCGGCCCAGAAACTCGATGTTGCCATCCGGCAGCCAACGCGCTTGGTCGCCGGTGGCATAGGCGCGTGCGGGTGCAGCGTCGTAGCCGCGAATTTCAACAAACTTCTCAGCGGTTAGCTGGGGCTGGTTGAGGTAGCCCCGCGCCAGACCCAAGCCAGCGATGTACAAATCGCCCGGCACACCCACCGGCACGGGTTGCAGCGCTGCATCCAACACATAAATTTGGGTGTTGGTGATGGGGCGGCCAATAGATGGGGCAACTTGTGAACCGCCAACTATCACCGGGCCTGCGGTCGCAAACACGGTGGCCTCGGTGGGGCCGTAACAGTTGAGCAGCGTGAACGGCAAAGCGCGCGGCGGCGCATTGCGCAGCACATCGCCGCCAGTGAGGATAAGGCGCAGGGCTGCAGCGGGCGGCCACTCTAGCGGCACAATGCCCTCGGCCAGCGCAGTGGTGAGATCGGCAATCGTGATGTTTTCGGCCAACAACCAATCGCGCAGCAGCAACGGATCGAGGCGCACATCTTGCACCGGAATGTGCAGGCTGGCCCCGCTGGCGAGGGTGGGCCAGATCTCGCCCACCGTCGCATCAAAACCGGGCGCGGCCAGATGCGAGGCGCGGTCGGCGTGCGTGAAGCCATAGGCTTGTTGATAATGCGCAACCAGGCTCATCACGCTGAGGTGTTCGATCATCACGCCTTTGGGTTTGCCGGTGGAGCCGGAGGTGTAGATGATGTAGGCCAGTTGATTGGGCGAGACCGGCGTGTCAAGATTGGTTATTGGTTGTTGCGCCAGTTGCGGTTCGGCAGAATCCAAACACAGCACCTGTGCGGACAGGTTGGGCATATGCTGGGCGATCTCGGCCTGGGTGAGCAAGACCGGGGCTTGCGCATCGCTCAACATAAACGCTAGGCGCTCAGCGGGATAAGCCGGGTCCAGCGCGAGGTATGCGCCGCCCGCTTTCAGCACGGCCAACGCGCCCACAATCAGATTAAACGAGCGCGGCAGGCACAAGCCCACAGGTGTTTGGGGCTGGAGGTTGAAGGCGCGGAGGTGATGCGCGAGTTGGTTGGCGCGGTCGTTGAGCTGCCGATAAGTCAAAACTTGATCGCCCTGCGCGACGGCGATGGCATTCGGTGTTTGGGTGGCGCACGCCTCCACTTGCTGATGCACTGGGCGCAGATCGGTCAGCGGCAGATGCGTGTTGTTCCAAGCAGCCAAGTCGCGCTGCTCAGCCTCGGCCAGCAGAGCCAACTGAGAGATACGTTGCTGGGGGTTGGCAACGATGCTTTTGAGTAAGGTCTCGTAATGGCTGAGCAGGCGCACGGCGGTGGCCTCATCAAACAAGGCCACGTTGTATTCCAGAACAGCCCGCAGGCCCTCGCTGGACTCGACGATGTCTATGCCCAGATCGAACACGGAGACGCGGGGGTGAAAGGGCATGGCCTCGAAGAGCAAGCCATTGATCTCGAACTGTTCGCCGGTTTTGCCGATGTAGAGCGAGACGAGTGAATCGGCAGACACCAGGCGGGTGGTCTTCTGCCAGGCCAGCATCACCTGGAAGATGGGGGAATAGCTGAGGTCGCGGTCGGGGTGCAGCCGTTCTACCAACTGCGAAAATGGAAATGCGCCGTGAGCCAAATCAGCCGCAGTTTCCGTATGCGCGCGGGCCAGCAGATCGGCAAAAGTGGGGTCGCCATGCAATTGGGCGCGATGGACGACTGAGTTGACGAAGAAGCCGACGAGACCCGCCATGCGGGCACTGCGCCCGGCGCGCGGCGCACCGATCAAGATATCGGTCTGGCCGCTGTAGCGGTGCATGAGCACCTGAAACGCGGTTAGGGCGACGGTGTAAAGCGGGGTGTTGTGCGCCTCGGCCAAGCTGTGCAACTGCGCAGTCATATCTGCTGCAAATTCGTGCATCACGGCGGCTGCCCGGTCGGTTTGCATAGCGGGGCGGGGGCGGTCGGTGGGCAGGATTAAAACAGGCGAGGCATCGGCGAGGCGGTTGCGCCAATAGGCCCACAGCTTTTCGCCCTCTGGGCCAGCCAATAGATCGGCCTGGGCCTCCACAAAATTGGCGTAACGGGTGCGCAAAGGCCGCAACGGCGAGGGCGTGCCGGTTAGCGCAGCTTGATAGAGCAGCGGCACTTCGCTCATCAGCAGCACCATAGACCACAGATCGCAAATGATGTGATGGGCGACGAGGAGCAACACAAAGTCGTCATCGCTTTGCTGAAAGAGGAAGATGCGCAGCAGCGGGCCGCGCTCAAGATCAAAAGGGCGGTAAGTTTCTTGGCTGAGGCGTTGATCTAACTGAGCGGATGACCAGGCCGAGGCGTCTTCGACGTGAAAGCAGGCGTCCTGTTCAGCATGAACCTCCTGAACAGGGCTGGTGTCGGTATCGGCAAAGGTGGTGCGCAGCGCGGGATGGCGATCTACAGCGGCTTGTACTGCCGAATGAAAGACCGCGACGTTTAGCCGAGTGCGAATGCGCACGGCGCGCGCGACGTTGTAGGCTGTGCTGGCGGGGTCTAACTGCTGCAGAAACCACAGGGCCTGTTGGCCGTGTGAGAGGGGATAGGCGGCGTTAACCTCTTCGTTAAATTCGGTGGGCTTTGGGGCCATCGCGTGTTAGCTCCATGTACTAGACCTCTTGCAAAAGTCCATTCGCACGCGGCGCTTGTAGGGGTGTGGCATGCAACGCCCCTACTTTTGCAAGAGGTCTACTGAATGTAGTGAAATGACGGAGTGAGCAAAGTGAATTGTTTAGCTGTATTGTCGAGTATGGTGAAGAAACTAGCCATCATTATAAATAGGAAACAAACTGACGATTCGGCGACATAACTCAAACCATCCCGAAACGAATAGAATGGATTGATGCGACGGCAAACCCGAACAAAGACTGCAAACCAAAACTCACAACGCACTACTCGCACCACCCGCACTGCCCCTGCTATGGCAAAAGCGGCTTCTCGTGCTGATTCGATTTACAAAACCAAGCTCGCCAACGGCCTCACCGTCATCTTAAAAGAGATGCACGCCGCGCCAGTTACCTCGTTTTGCGTGTGGTACCGCGTGGGTAGCCGCAACGAACATCTGGGCATCACCGGGGCCAGCCACTGGGTGGAGCACATGATGTTTAAGGGCACGCCCCAATTTAACGAAGCCGAGATGGACCGTATGGTGAGCCGTGAAGGCGGCCAGCGCAACGCGTTTACTTGGATTGACTTTACGGCCTACTACGAGACCATGCCCAGCGACAAGATTGACCTGGCGATTGACCTGGAAGCCGACCGCATGGCGAACAGTAAATTTGATGCGAAGGAAGTGAGCAGCGAACGCGTGGTGATTATCAACGAGCGCGAAGGCAGCGAGAACAGCCCGTTGTTTCGCTTGTTCGAGGAGATTCAGGGCGCGGCTTTCAGGGTGCATCCCTACGGTCACGAGGTGATTGGGCACATGGCCGATTTGCAGCGCATGACCCGCGATGACTTGCACGGCCATTACAAAAAGTTTTATGCGCCCAATAATGCGATTGTGGCCGTGGCCGGGGACTTTAAGCGGGATGAGATGCTGGCCAAAATCAACAAGCAGTATGGCAAGTTGAAGCCCAGTGCAGGCATTGCGCACATGAACGCGCCCGAACCAAACCAGAGCGGCGAACGGCGCGTGACCGTGAAGGGTGAGGGCCAGACAAATTATTTGGCGCTGGCTTTTCATGCGCCTGCCGCCACGCATGCAGACTATATGCCGCTGGTGGCGCTGGATTCGGTGCTGTGCGGGGCATCGGGGTTGTCGTTTTTTGGGGGCGGCACCAGCAACCGCAGCAGCCGCCTCAGCAAAGCGCTTGTGGACACAGGCCTGTTTGCCGATATGGGTGGCGGCGTGGTGCCCACGCTTGACCCGTTTTTGTACAACATGGCCGGCACGGTGATGCCGGGCAAAGACATTGATGTATGCGAGCAGGCGTTATGGTCAGAAATCGATAAAGTGAAGCGCGAGGGCATTGCTGCAAGCGACCTTAACAAAGCGATTAAGCAGACCAAAGCCCAAATTGCGTTTGGCACCGAGACGGTGACAAACCAGGCTTTTTGGCTGGGCTTTAGCGAGGTGATTGCGGACACGGGTTGGTTTACAAATTATTTAGACCGGCTGAGCCAAGTAACGGTGAAGGACGTGCTGCGCGTGGCGAACCAATATTTGACGCGCGATAACGTAACGGTGGGACAGTATTTGGGACAGGGACTCGGAACCCCCGACCCCTAAAGGGGTCGGGGGTTCTTGCGACGCAACATTTGAAGAGGATAAACGTGGCAGCAAGAACCAATAAGCAACAACCAACAACCAAGACTGCATCAGTACCCAACAGCAGCAACATCGCGCAGTTTCAACTCAGCAACGGTATTCGCGTGTTGGTGTATGAGAACTTTGCCAGCCCGGCGGTCATCATCAATGGCTACATGATGGCGGGCGCGTTAGACGAAAGCGACCCGCTCAAGCGCGGCCTGGCGGGCTTTGTGAGCGATTGTTTGACGCGCGGCACCGAGCGCTTTTCGTACGAACAGATTTTTGAGGAGACCGAATCAATCGGGGCCAACCTCAGTGTAAGCAGCGGCATGTACACCACGGGCTTCTTCACCAAAAGCCTGGCCGAAGATATGCCCTTGTTATTAGACTTGCTGAGCGATGTGATTCGGCACCCCGTGTTTCCAGAAGCCGAGCTGGAGAAAGAGCGCGCCGAGTGGCTGACCGGCTTGCAAGAACGCACCAACAGCACCCAAAGCATGTGCAGCCTGGCCTTTCACGAGATGTGCTACCCGGAGCATCACCCTTTTCATTGGAGCAGCGACGGCTACCCGGAAACCGCACAGGCCATTACGCGGGACGACGTAAAGAATTTTCACAAAAACTTTTTTGCGCCCAAAGACATGGTCATCGTCGTGACGGGTGCGATAAAAGCAACGCAGGCCCGCGATGCGGTGGCGGCGGCGTTTGGGGATTGGGCTGCCGTGCGCGCCGATGGCGTCCGCGCCAAGATGCCCACCGCGCCGCCCATCAAAAAGCAGCGCAAACACCACGTAAAAATGCCTGGCAAAAGCCAAAGCAATTTGATGTTGGGCTTCCCATCCCTGCCCACCAGCCACCCCGATTGGCTAACGGCGGCGATGATGAACAGCATTCTGGGCCAGTTTGGCATGTATGGCCGCCTGGGCGAGAGCGTGCGCAAAGAAGAAGGCTTGGTCTATTACATCGGCAGCCGTTTTGATGGCGGCATGGCGCAAGGCCCGTGGTATTTGTATGCAGGCACCAACCCCAAAACGGTGAGCCGCGTGATTGACATCGCTATGCAAGAAGTGGCGCGCATTCAAAACAAAAAAGTGACGCCGCGCGAGCTGGACGACAACAAGCATTACTTCACCGGCAGCACGCCCTTGCAAATGGAGACGAACGAGGGCATCGCCGGGCAAATTATTAACATGGTGCGCTACGAGCGTGATTTAGATTATTTGCTGACCTTCAACGAGCGCGTAAACGCCATCACCCAAGCCGATGTGCTGCGCGTGGCACAAACTTGGCTGAGCACAGATAAATATGTGCTGGCGACGGCGGGCGCGTAGGGCAGGTGATTAGGGATTAGTGAATGGTGATTACTCAATCACCATTCACTAATCCCTAATCACTAATCCCCATTCACCAATAATGCTCATCATCGTCAACCCCACCTCGGCCCACGGCGCGGCCCGCGTGCGGTGGGCGCAGCTTGAGGGGGTACTGCGTGGGGCTGGCTTGCGCTTCGATGTGGCGCTCACCCAATCCACGGGCCACGCTACCGAGCTGGCTGCGCAAGCGGCACAACACGGCCACGACGTGGTGGCTTGCCTGGGCGGCGATGGCACGGTGAACGAAGTGTTGAATGGGTTGATGAGCTATGCGGGGGCCGAATCCGTAGGGGTTGGTCTAAGACCAGCCCCAACACAGAGGCCAGCCCCTGCGTTGGCGGTTATTCCCTGCGGCACCGGCAGCGATTTTGCCCGCGCCCTAAAGTTGCCGCACGCACCACAAGAGGTTCTGGCTCTGTTGCAGCGCGGCACAGCGCAAGACGTGGATGTGGGCTTGGTTACTTGCCAGCATGCGGGCCAAATGGTGCAACGCCACTTCATCAATATCGCGGGTATCGGGTTTGATGGCGAGGTGAGCGCACAGATGAACCGAAGCTCTAAACGCGGCGGCAGCTTGGCTTACTTTGCCAACGTGTTCAAGGTGCTGGGCCGCTATAAAAACAAGCGCGCTGCGGTCACGATCAAACACGGCAGCCACGAGCAGCGCATCGAAGGCATCTTCAACTCCATCGTCATCGCCAACGGGCAGTACTTTGGCGGCGGCATGTGGGTGGCTCCGAATGCATCCTGGTGCGATGGCTTGCTGGATGTGGTGCTGATTGGCGATGTGAGCCGCGCCGAGTTTGTGGCGACCTTCCCCAAAATTTATCGTGGGGCGCACCTAACTCACCCCAAAGTGCGTTCTTTTCGCGCTACCGAAGTCCGCATCGAGTCTCATCTCCAAGAACATGCGCTGTTAGAAGCTGAAGGCGAACTGTTTGGCGCAGCCCCCGCCACCGTGCGGGTGTTACCAGGTGCGTGCAGGCTGTTGGTGCTACATTAAATTCTCCCGAAGGTTGAACTTGCGGGGATCAAGTTGATAATAAACAACCTTCGGAGGATTTACGGGTTTACTTCGGTTGCGGCGTGCTGGATGTATCGATGCGCACATAGAAGATCGAAGTCTTCTTTGTGGCCTCATCTGGCATGGTGATAAGAGCGAGGACTTCCTCCTTGCCGTCGGCCTTCTTGGTGAAGGTGCAAATCGTAAAGCCGTTGCCTTTGTCATCTTTTATGGTGTTGCAGGCGCTGTCCGGGGCTTCCCAACCGTTGCTCTTCATCAAGTCTGCGGTGTAAAACTTGCTCACATCGTCGGCGGTCTTGGCGGTGGTGTAGGCAATGAAGTCGGCCTTGCCCTGCGCCATGGTGCGCATTGCCACTGCGGCAATGGCGGGCAACTGCAAATCGGCTTTGGTGGCACCGTCCATCGGAGGCACGTCTTTCCACAGCTCGCTTACGGTGCCTGCGCCGCCGCCGGTTGCCAGGTTGGTTACGGTGTTCAGCGCGCCACACGCCATCGTAAACAGCAGGGTGGCAGCCAACAAAACGGCGATCATTTTTCGGTTTGTCATATTCATTTTGTGAATTCCTGTAGATTCCTAGCGAAAGATTTTTGAATAGTTTCGCTATGGTAACATCGCGCCAGCGCACCGTCCATTGACTCAATATTGACTCAATATTGACTCAATGTTGACCCAATGAACGATGTTTTGTGCCTGTTTACTCCCCACTTTTGTCTTATCACCTTCTCTCTTTCTGTTTATGACCACGCGCAAATACACCGCTGTTTTATTTGATCTGGATGGCACCCTGCGTGCTTCGATGCCCGAAGGCTTTGAGGCTTTTGTTGAATTCGCTGGGCGCGTGGGGCTATCGCTCAACAACGAGCAAGTGGCAACGGTAGAGCGCGAGGCCCACCGTTACTGGGGTGGGCGACAAGTAGACAAAGACATGATTCGCTACGACCAGCGCCAGTTTTGGATCAACTACAACCAGTTGCTGCTGGGCGCGATTGGCGTGACGGAGTGCAAGGACTGCGCCGAGAAAATAAATGATTTGTATGACGAATATGAGCCAGTGGATGTGATCTTTGCGGATTCGCGCGTGGTGCTCAAGACATTACGCGAGCAAGGCTACGTCATCGGCCTGGTCTCCAACCGCGAGGGCGATTTGTGGCCGTTGATGGAAAGCTATGGGCTGGCCGAGTTCTTTCACTTCACGTTGGCTGGCGGCGAAATCAAAAGCTACAAACCCAACGAGCCAATCTTTCTGAAGGCACTGGAGATGGCGAGCGAGGCGCACGGCGCAACAATCTCGGCGAAGCAGGCTTTATACGTGGGTGATAACTATTTTGCGGATGTGGAAGGCTCGCGCGGAGTGGGCATGGATTCGGTGTTAATTGATCACCGCAATGTCTTCGCTGGTTTTGATGCGACGCGCATCAAGCGCTTGCGCGATGTGCTGAATTATTTAGGTTAACGCCCCCAACTATTTTCAAATGATGACGACGAACGAAGCCGCCAAACGCCGCAAGCTGAGCCTGGCTTTGCTGTTTACCACTGTGCTGTCCGTGGTGTGTTTGTTTGCGTTGGTGGCTTCGGCGGTATTCGCCGGCGGATTGGTCTTGAGTGCGCGCACAATTCCAAATGTGGCGCAGGCTGTTGAGGTTGATCCGGCCCTGGCCATGAAGTCGGTCACTAGCCTGGCGCAAGCCCCATCCGCCCCCACCGCGACATCCGAGGCTATTCCCGCCGAGACGACTCAACGCCAACTGCGCGTGTTTCGCCAATTGTGGAACATCATCAACGACCAGTATGTGTACCCCGACTTTAATGGCTACGACTGGAAGAATGCCAAGACCGACGCCGAGGCGCGCATTAAAACGGGCACAACAGATGAGCAGTTCTATGACCTGATGCGCGAGTTGATCATTAACTTGAACGACGATCACTCGTCATTTCTCTCGCCCGAAGAAGCCAAAGACGAGGACAAGGCCTACGAAGGCGAGAAAGAATATGTTGGCGTTGGCGTGCTTGTAGATTCCAACAAAGAGAAGAAATACGTCTACATTTTGCAGGTCTACCCCGGCAGCCCCGCCGAGGCAGCGGGCCTGCGCGCGCACGATCACATCTTGAGCATCGACGGCCAACCTGCGGTGGATGCCGAAGGCCGAGATCAAGACCACCTTATGCGCGGCCTCATCAACACCACCGTGAAGCTGCAAGTGCGCACGCCTGGCCAGCAGCCGCGCGAGGTGACGCTGACGCGCAACACGGTGAATGGCAGCGAGCCAGTGGTGTGGCGATTGCTGCCGGGCAAAGACGCTCGGAAGCGACGGATTGGCTACATGCTGGTGCCCACATTCTTTGAGGACAAGATTGCCGACCGCATGCGCGATGCATTGAAGAGTTTGATGAAGGCAGGCGGCGGCAAATTGGATGGCTTGATTGTGGACATGCGCATTAACGGTGGCGGGGCGTTGCCCATCCTCACTTCGGCGTTAGGCTTTTTTGCACGCGGCAACATGGGCAAGCTCATAGACCGCGCGGAAACGCTGTACGCCATCAACGTGCGCGCCGAAAAGATTGGCAACAGCCAAACCGTGCCGCTGGTGGTGCTGATTGGGCCTGCGACGGAGTCTTACGCCGAGGTCTTCTCTGGCGCGTTGCAAGGCAAAGGCCGCGCTAAGCTCATCGGCCAGCCCAGCGCGGGCAACATCGAGACGCTACTCCGCCACGACTTTGAGGATGGCTCGGTGGCCTGGATTGCGCAAGAAACTTTTCGCCTGCCCGATGGCAGCGGCTGGGAAGGCGTGGGCCTGCAACCCGACACAAACATCGAAGCCAACTGGGACGAATTCACCGAAGAAACTGACCCAGCCATTGCGGCGGCGGTGAAGACGCTCAGTAAATAGCTGTCAGCGATCAGCAATCAGCCTGGAACGCACCCGTTCGCGCTGATAGCTGATAGCTAATAGCTAATAGCTAACTATGATTTGCGACTACGAAGGTTCCGACTACAAAACCCGCTTCTGGCAAAACGCTGACCGCGCCTACGAGGATGCGGTGGAGCGCGTGGCGATTCAACGCCTGCTGCCG
The DNA here is from genome assembly GCA_043748055.1 of Roseobacter sp. Classification (GTDB taxonomy): domain Bacteria; phylum Chloroflexota; class Anaerolineae; order J036; family Brachytrichaceae; genus JANMVQ01. Next base: position 2,551 of record JAYTNY010000708.1, on the reverse strand, counting down.
CCCAAAGGCCAACGCGTCATTGAGTTTGGCGCGGGCTTTGGGCGCCTGGCCGATCTATACACCGGCTACGATGAAATTATTCTGCTGGATTATTCGCGCTCGTTATTGGAGCAAGCGCAAGAGCGCTGGGGCAGCGACCCGCGCTTTAAGTTCGTGGCCGCAGATTTGTATCACCTGCCCTTTGCGGCGGGCGTGCTGAGCGCGGCGACGATGATCCGCGTGATTCACCACATTGGCGATGTGCCCGCGGTGTTAAAGCAGATTCGGGCGGCGATGGCCCCGGGCGGCACGTTTGTGTTGGAGTTCGCCAACAAGCGCAATTTGAAAGCGATGGCCCGCCATGCCATTGGCAAACAAAGCTGGAGCCCGTACGCGCCAGAGCCAGTCGAGTTCGTCAAACTCAACTTCGATTTTCATCCGCGTTGGATGGCCGAGCAGTTGCAGCGGGCGGGCTTTGAGACGAAACAAAAGCTCAGCGTGTCGTATTTGCGGGCAGGCTTCTTCAAGCGCGTGCTGCCGCTGAAGGCGATGGTGCGCTTGGACGCGGCGCTGCAAAAGACATCGGGTGCGGGGTTGCTTTCGCCCAGCGTGTTTACGCAGAATATGGCGCAATCTCCAATCACCAATTACCAATTACCAATTACTGACATCTTTCGCAGCCCCAAAACCGGCGCACCTCTGCACCGCGAGGGCGATCTGCTGGTGTGCGATGCGGATGGCACGCGCTGGCAGGCGCAGGGGAATTTCTTTGATTTCAAAGAGCCGGTTGCTTAAGAGTCATGACTGATCGAAGCAGTCTCTACATATTCGGCGGTCTTCCCGGAGCCGGTAAATCCACACTTTCTCTGGGCTTAGCCCGCCGCATCAAAGCACTTCATCTGCGAATTGATTCAATCGAGCAAGCCATTCGCAACGCAGGTGGCACGATAGCGGGGCCAGAGGGATACGCGGTAGGCTATGCGCTGGCCGCAGACAATCTCTGCTTGGGACACGTCGTGATCGCAGATTCGGTCAATCCATTAAAGATCACGCGAGATGCCTGGCGCAATGTGGCGGTGACAACACATGTTTCGTATGTCGAGATTGAGGTGATCTGCTCGGATAAAGCCGAACATCGGAATCGTGTTGAATCACGCAGCGTGGATATTACTGGCCTGAAATTGCCTACGTGGGGCGGGATTGCAGCCCGTGAGTATGAAGCTTGGGATCGTGAGCATATTGTGTTAGACACAGCGGGGCAAACACCGGATCAAAGCATGGCCCAGCTCACGGAAATGCTTCTGAGAGCTTGATAATCTGTCACAAATCGCGCTCCTCACTCGTCTTCTTTAGCAGAAACAACAACTGCTGAAGGAGGCAGGCCATGAAACAGACAAATCAACAAATCGTCATTTTGGGTGCGGGTTACGCCGGGTTGCTCGCCACGCTGCGGCTCGCGCGCCTCACGCGCGGGCTTAACACGCACATTACGCTGGTGAACAAGGCGGATGTGTTTGTGGAGCGCATCCGCCTGCACGAGCAGGCCGTGCGCAAACCGGCGCGCGTGCTAAAGCTAGCCCAACTGTTGCGCGGCACCCGCGTTGCGTTTGTGCAAGGCTGCGTGCAATCGTTGGATGTGCGCGATAAGCACGTTCACGTCCAGACCAACTCTGGCGCGCAAGCCATCCCGTATGACAAGCTGGTGGTTGCGCTGGGCAGCAGCGTGGATGTGGATGCGCTGCCGGGCGCGCGCGAGTACGCCCACGCCCTCACGCCCGAAAGCGTTGGCGCGCTGCACAGCCAACTGGCAGCGCCATCAACCCAAACCGTGCTGATTTGCGGCGGCGGCCTAACCGGCATTGAGGCCGCTGCCGAGTTCGCCGAGGCGCACCGGCATCTGCGCATCACCCTGGCAACGCGTGGGCAGGTGGGCGAGAACTTATCGGACAAGGCGCGGGCGCACATTCGGCGTGTGTTTGCACGGTTAGGCATTACGCTGCGCGAGAACGTGAGCATCACGCGTATCCAATCCAAAGCGGCACACACCGCGCACGAGGTTATTCCGTTCGATGTGTGCGTATGGGCAGGCAGCGTTGCCGTGCCTGCTTTGGCGCGCGAGGCCGGTTTGCAAGTAAACGCGCGTGGGCAAATTGAGGTGGATGCGACGCTGCATTCTGTCTCGCATGCTGAGGTGGTTGCCGTGGGCGATGCGGCTGCGGTGACTTGCACCGTGCCTATCCGCATGGCCTGCGCCACCGCCAACCCCATGGCCGCGCTGGCCGCAAACAACTTGGCCGCCGAGTTGCGCGGCAAGGCACAGCAGCCGTTTGTGTTTGGCTACCTCGCCAAAAACATCAGCTTGGGCCGCAAAGATGGCGTGATTGATTTTGCACAGGCTGATGACACGCCGCGCGGCGCGATTTGGACGGGGCGGTTGGCCGCAGCTTACAAAGAGTTCGTGGGGCGGACAGTACTGCAACTCATTTTGATGGAGCGATATTGGTCGGGGATGTACCAAGTGCAACCTCGCGCCGACAAACCAGGTTTTTTTAAAAAACCTGGTTTGTCGGCG
>JAYTNY010000707.1:0-2784 GCA_043748055.1 Roseobacter sp. | reverse complement strand
CAGATGGCACGCGCCACCGGCATTCACCTCATCATCGCCACCCAGCGGCCCTCTGTTGATGTGGTGACCGGCCTCATCAAAGCCAATTTCCCCGCACGTATTGCCTTCACCGTGGCCACCAGCATAGATAGCCGTGTCATCCTGGATTCGCCTGGCGCAGAGAAGCTATTGGGTCGCGGCGACATGCTGGTTATCACGCCCGAATCGCCCATGCCTATGCGCGCCCAAGGCTGCTGGCTGAGCAACAACGAAATAGAAAAAGTGGTGCGGCACTGGCGCAGGCAGTTGGGGGGTGATGGCACCCTTGATTTGCCTACGAACGGCCAAGACCCCATCACCGCCAGCATGAACGCGCCCAACATTCCCATGCAAGGCTCGCTGGATGGCGACTTGAAGGCCGCACCCATTGCAGCCCAGAGCGGCGACCCGTTCGCCCCGTCTAACACCTGGGATGAAGCCCGCGCCCTAGCCAAAGCCGCCGGAGAAGACGACAGCGCCGACAAGTTATTCAACGACGCCGTTGCCACCGTACGCATGAACGGCAAAGCCAGCATCAGCTTGTTGCAGCGCCGCTTGCGCATCGGCTACACCCGCTCGGCGCGGCTTATCGAAGAGATGGAATCGAAGGGCATTATTGGCCCGCAGGTGCAGGGCAGCCAGTTCCGCGAAGTGCTCAACAACTCGCTCACGCCGCCGGGTGGCAGCGAGACGATGGAGATGTAGTTGCGGATTGCACCCTGACTCTGCTCGAAAGCATTCTGAGCGTTCGGCGCTGCGCCGCGTCGAAGAATGCGCTCTATGTCGAGCTTGGCTAGAGAAGTTCCACCACGTCCGCATCCTTCGACTACGCTCAGGATGCTCTGCAACAGGGTTCGCCTACTGCGTCACGCCGATTTACCCACACCCCCGCCTCTCCTCCACCAACACCAACGCCGAAACCACTTGGGGGTCGAACTGCGTGCCAGAGCAGCGCACTAACTCCTTCAGCGCCAACTCGTGGCTGATGGCGGGCTTGTAGGAACGGGCATTCACGATGGCATCGTAGGCATCGGCCACGGCCACAATGCGGCCCACCAACGGAATCACCTCGCCGGTAAGCTGATAGGGATAGCCTGCGCCGTTCCAGTGCTCGTGATGCGAAAGAGCGATGGCCTCGGCCATGCGCAACAACTTGCTGCTGCCCTGCGAGAGCATCTTTGCGCCCACAATCGTATGCTCCCGCATCAACGCCGTTTCCATCTCGGTCAGCCCCTCACGCTTTAGCAAAATGTGGTCGGGGATGCTGATCTTGCCGATGTCGTGCAGTGGCGCAGCCAGGCGAATGAGTTCGGTCGTCTCGGTATCCAACCCCAAAGCCTGCGCCAAATCCGCAGCCAACACGCCCACGCGTTTAATGTGGTCGCCGGTGCCGCTGTCGCGGGCTTCGATGGCGATGGCGAGACGCTCCAGCATTTCAATCTGCGAGGCCTCTAGCGCGCGGGTGCGGCTCTGCACCATGCGCTCCAACTCGGTGGTCTTTAGTCGCAAAATCTCGGCTTCGCGTTGGGCCTCTTTGGTGTCATACATCACCTGCAAGGTCTTGATGCGCCGGTCGGTCTCGGCGTTAAATATCTCTTGTTTTAATTCGGCCCAGGCTTCGTGATGTTTGAGCGCGGCGTTAAGCTGCCCCGAGGTCTTGTCGGTTTGATAGAGCAACTCGTGCAGTTGCATTTGAAACGGCTTTGCGCCTACGCGTCTGGCTTCGGCCAGCGCATCCGTCCATATTTGGGTGGCTTGGTCTTCGGCTTCGCGCAGCAGGTGGGCTTTGCCCATGTCAATCATCAGGCTAAGGCGTTCGGGCGCATTCAGTATTTGGCCATTGGCTTCGGGTTTGAGGTGAACGGTAGCGGCTTGCTCATAACACATCAACGCAGATTCGCCATTTCCCATTGCCAGATACACCGTGCCCATGATGCGCAAAATAGAACTCTCGTACCAAATCGTCTCGAAGCGATGTGAGGCCTCGATGGCAGCTTTGGCATAGTGCAACGCTTGTGGGTAATCCTTCATCTGCGCGCAGGCATCGGCTATGTTTCCCAGCAGCATGGCCTGGCGGCTGTTCTCAAGCTCGCGGTAAATAGTCAGTGCCGCCGAGTAGTTGTTCAGCGCCTGGGCGTAATCACCCAGCTCCAAATATTGCACACCGATGGCGTTCAAGCTGTCGGCCTCCAATGAGCGGTTGCTTACCTCGCGGGCAATCTCCAGCGCACGAATGCGATAGCGCAACGATTCGGGATAGTTGCCCGTCACGCCATGAATTAGCCCCAACACATAAACAACTTTGGCCTCTAGCCGCAGGTCTTTGATCTCTTGCACCAGCAAGTAGGCAGCAGCAACTTTAGTCAGGCTGCGGTCCATCTCGCCTTGAACGGCGTAGACCCAACCCATTTGCCACAGGCTGACGACCTGGCGTTGGGCATCTTGTAGCTCAACGGCCCGCTCGTAGGCTTCCTGACTCAGTAGCAAGCTCCGTGCAGCATCTATGCCAAAGTAAGCCTCGGACAATTCATTCAAAGCCGTGACGAACTCTATGTTGACATGTTGCTTTTGGCGAAGCGTTGATACAGTCGCCTCAAGTGAACGAACATCCGACCCAGACATATTTAGTGAAATATTCAGCGCGTGTGGGCGCTACCCTCTTATTTTCCAGACTCAGTAGTTGAAAACATTGTTAAATGATCGGCGTCGCCAGGGCGAAGATGGAAGTGACAGGGAGATAGATGCGGTCGACAACGCGAGCGATCC
>JAYTNY010000706.1:0-4798 GCA_043748055.1 Roseobacter sp. | reverse complement strand
GTCTTGCAAGGTATCCCTCCAATCTTCACTCCGTCAACAGCTGGTTGGAGCTTGCCTTGCTTTCGTTCTTCGACTATTGATGGACAAAGTCCAGATTAGGCGCGTCGCACTCGGTGTTGTTTTGGTGGGTTTACTGGGTTTGACAGCGACGACGAAAGCCAAGATCGTATCGAATGCAATTCAAGAGCATGGCAGCGAAATGGCAGGGTGTTTTACGGTGATTGAGCCAGGAAATGTTCGATTGCGCCGCAATTTCAGCAACCCCTAGCCAGACTAATGTCTCTTTATCTTCAACCTCACCCCACTCTGCGGCGCCAATGTCGGGTTGTAGCGCAGCTTCACCAGCTTCTCACTCACTGGCTCAAACCGAAAGCGCCCCAGCAGCCCAATCAACAACACCTTTAGCTCGGCGATGGCGAAGGGCATGCCGATGCACAAGCGCGCCCCGCCGCCAAACGGCACGTAGCTGTTGGGCACCATGTTGCCTTTGCGCTCCGGTGAAAACCGCAGTGGGTCGAACTTCAGCGGCTCCTCAAAATATTGTGGCAGGCGGTGGCTGGCCCCGGGCGAATACATGACGCGCGAGCCAGCCGGAATGACGCGCCCGTCAAACTCAAAGTCGTGCGTCACGCCGCGCATGCCAATCCATACCGGCGGGTAGAGCCGCAACACCTCACTCAGCACCATGTCTAGGTAAGCCATCTCGCGCAAATTGTTGATGGCGTTTGCGCCGTGCATGCGAATTTCTTCGGCCACCGTGCGCGCAACCTGCGGATGCCGCGCCAACAAATCCAGCGCCCACGTCAGCGAGCATGTCGCTGTGTCGTGGCCTGCGTAAATCAGCAGCAGTACTTGGTCGCGGATGTCCTGATCGCTGAGCATCGTGCCATCATCATCCTGGGCTTCAATCAGCCAGCTCAGCACATCATCGCTTTTGGTAGGGTGGGCACGCCGCTCACGAATCAATTTGAAGATCAATGCATCTAGCTGGGCACGGGCGCGTTTGCTGCGGCCATAGTCCATAAACGGCAAATCAATCTTGAAAAATTTGCGCGCACCGGGCTGGGTGTAGTAATCGAAGGTGTGGGTAATGGTGTGGGCCATTGCCTCATAGTCGTCGCTCATATCCACGCCCAAAATGGCCGAGCAAATAATTTGCAGCGTCATGCGGCGGCTGGCTTCATAAACATCCAGCACATCGCCGTCGCGCCAGTTTGCTATGCAGGCCTCGGCCTGTTGCTGCATGATCTCTAAATAGCGCCCCACGCGACCATGATGAAACGCAGGTTGAATCAACCGCCGTTGTTGTGCATGGTGCGCGCCGTCGCTGACGAGCAGCGCATCATTCATCAGCGGCAGCAACAGTGAATAGCCGATGCGGGCCGAGAGCTTATCGGCATGATCCACAAACACCGCGCGGTGGGCTTGTGGGCCTAACATCACTGTCAGGTTAAAGTCGAAGGCCTGCAACCGAAACGCCGAGCCATATTGCTGGTAGCTGTTGACAAAAAAAGCGATGGGGTCGCGGGCGAATTTTGCAGAGGACGAAAGTAGATCAAACCCTTGTGGGCCGGGGATGGTCTTGAGTGAAATGGGAGCCGTGTTTTGCACGGGCGCGACCATAGCCGAGTTAGCTGAGAGCCTTCTGTGTAGCCCGCAACTCACCCATCTCCTTCTCCAACCCCATCACTTCATACAACTTCAGCGCCGATGCGTAGCTCTCGCGCGCAGCGGTCGGGTTTGGCTCATCTTTGTAAACATTGCCCAGCGCGCGCCAGGCGGCGGCTTCGGCATACTTGTCTTCGATGGTTTGCGCGCTGACGATGGCTTCTTTCAAGAAGCGCGAGGCCTGAGCGAAATCACTTTGCGCGTGGCGCACCAACCCCAGCACGGTGAGGGCGTAGGGGCGCGGCCCGGCTTCTTCCTGGTTGAGTGAGCGCATGGCAAAATGCTCGGCTTCATCGAAGCGGCCTAGGTAGTAGCAGGCTTCGCTGGCGTTGCCAGCCAATGATGCCAACAAACCACTATTTTGCAGCGGCTCGGCAATAGCAAAGCCGAGTTGGGTTTCTTGTAAAGCCTGTTGATGCTGGCCTGCCACAATATGCGCGGCCGATAGGTTCACTCGAGAACGAGCCTCGCCGATCACATCTCCCCGCGCTTGGTGGCAGGCAATGGCTTTTTCCAATAACGCCACCGCTGTACCAATTTCGCCTCGTTTCCAAGCCAAACCGCCCATGTAGGTATACAGGCGCGATTTCTCCAACAGATTCCCCTCAGTTCCTTCAGCCAGTTCACGCGCAACACAATATCCAGCCCAAGCCTGAGCCAGATTGCCAGCTTCTTCCTCCACGCTACTTGCAAAAATCGTGGCTTCTAATTGGGCGCTAAGGGCTTCCCGGCGCGCCGTCTTCAAATCGTTCAATCGTTGCTTATGGATGTGGCTGAGCATGACATGCAGATGCACCTTCTGATAATCTGGATTCACCAGCAACGTGTTCAGACTGTTGCGGTAGTGCTCCACTGCCCGGTCAATCTGGCCTTGTTCTTCCAAAGCCGCACCCAAGTACTGTTGTGAGCGCGAACGCAATCCGCTGGATGCTGAGGTGGAGAGGCGTCGTAAATCCTCTGTGGCCTCATCAGATCGACCCAAAAATTGCAGCAACGCACCTCGTTCTGCGCGCAACGCATCGCGGTCTTCGACATGGTCTAAATCATTGAGCGAGATGGCTTGGAGCGATTCGCACAGGTTGGCGGCATGGCCGCGCTCCAACTCGGCGGCATGATGCGCTAGGCTTAGCCACACCGCCATGCGCGGTTCGCGGCCTTGCACGTAATGATGCACCGCCGAGGCATACTCGCCGCGTTGTTCATACACTTGGGCCGCTTTTAGATGCAAGGGCGCTTTGGCTTCGGCGGGGATGCGCGCGTAAGCAAAGCGATGAATGTGTGGCACAGGCGCAATGCCGCCGCTGTCATCCTCTTGCACCAGCTCGCGTTGGCGCAACAAGGCCAGGGCATCGGGCTGGTCGGCCCAGGCATCCAGCGGCGAGGCCGCCCGAAACACCGAAAGCTGCATCAGCAAGTCGCGTTCGGCCTCGCCCAGGTAGCGCCAGATGCGGTTGAACAGCGCATCCATTGCAGGCGCATCGGCCAAGCTGTACAGGGCGGTGTCCAGGTTGCCGCCGGTGTGGTGCAGCCCGGCCAACAGCTTTAGCATAGCTGGGTTGCCACGCGTAGTTTTGTAGATGGCCCCTTGTGTGGCCTCCGAAACCTGACCCAAGCCGTTGCGCTGCAACCACTCTTGCATCTGCGGTTCGTTCAGCCCCGTTAGTACCACATGCTGTTGCACCGCCATCAGCGGGCGTTGCCCCATCAGCAACAAGCCCACCTGGCCCACAAGCGCCTCTAACAAGTGAATGATCTGAGCATGGTGTGTCAGGTCCTCGTGTAACAGATCGGCCTCGTCTACGCACAGCAGCGCGGGCCGTTCGTGTAGCGGAGGCTGGGCAAAATCGTGGCGCAATAACCCCAAGGCGCGATCCAAATTTAGCGCACCTTTATCGGCCACCAGTTGCCGCCATAATGCGGAAATGCAATTGGTGCGCAGAAAGCAAGCCAACGCAAAGACAAAGCTGCCCAGGTGGTCGTTTAGCCCAGGCCGCACGGTGATCCAACAGGTAGCAACGCCGTTGCCATACGCATGGGCCAGGGCTGCGCCCAGCGTGGTTTTGCCCAAGCCACTAGGGCCGGTGAGGGCAACCGAGCCACCCGCGTTGAGCGTGTTTAGCCCTTCTTGCAGCAGTTGCTCGCGCCCAATCATGGTCTCGCGGTTGTGCGTGGGTGATTCCGATTTGAGCGCGGGCACAAGCAATTTGTTGACCGCACCTGCTAATGCCTGAATGGCCTGCCCACGATAACGATAGTACGACCGCTCGGACAGGTGCAGTTTCTGGGCAATGCCGATTTTGTCGAGGGCGGCATCGGGCTTTAGAAAAGTGAGTTGCAACAGATCGCGCTGGTCGGCATCCAGTTGCAGACTGGCTTGTTGCAGGCTGCGTTGCAGGGCCAGGCCGCGCTGTTTGGGGGTGGTCAAGGTTTGGGCGGGCAGGTCATCCAACATGTGGCCCAAAAAGTAGGGCGCAGCCAACGGTGATTGCTCGCCTAACCAATCGGGCTGGGAAAAGTGATCGAGGGCGCGTTCCACCTCGCGGGCAAAGCCATCCATCCCATGCGTAAGCAAGTCAGGCGCAGAGGTCTGGCGTGCGGGGTGGGGTGGAGTTGCAGCGGGGGTTGATGTCTTTTTTGCCACTGGGTTAGCAATTGGATTGTATGTCTGACCAAAATTGGCAGAAACCGCAAAGAATTGGCAGGCACAAAGCGTGATTGTGTCTACAGTTTTCCTAAAAGGAGAACGAAATTAAATGACATCAAATATTAGATTCAAGAACTACGAGTATCTGTTCAAGGTCGGTTGTATGTGCGTTGTGCTGCTGGCTGGCGGTTGTGCAGCGCCACCAACTGCCCGCCCTGGGCCTGTTTCACCTGGAACAGCAATAACATCTGCACCCGCCGCACCGGTTGTCGTTGCAACAACACCTCCCTCTGGGCCTGCCTGCGACACCATTTTGAACCCAGACCTCCCCCAACTGTTTAAGAAGACCCCGCCACCGCCGGAGAATTTCTACTGGATGTTCTCGATGAACTTTAAGGGAAGCACGCCGACGGGGTGTTTGCATGTGTGGGGTAGAACACGTGTAGGTTACATAGACATTAGCCACGGCGGCATATTGATTCCGAG
>JAYTNY010000705.1:0-12653 GCA_043748055.1 Roseobacter sp. | reverse complement strand
GGCAAGTCCGGCACAACGGGCTGCGCCAACGATTTATCCTCGTTGCAAATATCTAAAATGCGGCACGCCTCGCTGCCATACTCTTTTACACGGCGCATCACATCGGCATTCCAGCCCAGTCGCGCCGCTGCCTCGTCCACTGCGGCGCTGGCTTCGGCATGGCCCTGTGCGCCATCCAGCAACATGTCCTCAGTTACATGCTTAATCGCCTGACCGGTGCGCTGCGCCATATGATCTATCGTGTCCTGCCCCATGCGCCGATACGTCGTCAGCTTGCCGCCCGTGATCGTAATCATCCCGCCGGGGCCATCGTTCACCACATGCGTGCGAGACAGCTTGCTGGTATCGCCCGCGTTCCCAGCCGGGCTAACCAAAGGCCGGTAACCCGCCCACGAACTAATAATGTCGGTCTTCGTCAATTTGGTCTTCAAATAATCGTTGGTCACATCCAGCAAATACTGCACGTCGTCGGCGTTCGGCACAGGCTGGTCAATATCGCCGCCTTTGGTGTCGGTCGTGCCAATCGTCACCCGCGTGTGCCACGGCACTAAAAAGATTAGGCGGTTGTCCGGCGTCTCGGGCAGCACCACCGCGTGTTCGCCAATCGGCACGGCCTCGCGCGGCACGGTTAAATGCACACCTTTGGCGGGTTTTATTTGGATTCGGCTCTCGCCCGCCATCGCCTCCACGCGCCCGGCAAACACGCCGCCCGCGTTTATCACCTGTTTGGCCTTGATGACATACTCGTCACCCGTCAGCACATCGCGCACCTTCGCCGCCGTAATCAGTTTGCTGCGCCCGTCTTGCTCAAAGCCCAGCAACTCGGTGTAGTTCGCCAGCAATGCGCCTTGCTGGGCCGCCGTACGTAACACCGTCATCGTCAGCAGCGTGTCATCGGTCTGCCCGTCGTAATACATCAGCGCCGTCGTCATGCCATCGGGCTTTAACGCCGGGGCCATTTGCAATGCCTTCTTTGCGCCCAGCCGCTGGTGCAGCTTGATGCCCAATCTGCCGCTCATCAAGTCGTAAATCAACAAGCCCGCTTGCAGCAGCCAACTGGTGCCAATGCCACCCGGCAACACAAACGGCATGTCCAGCGGGCGCTTGTTGTGTTTGTAAAGCGGCATCACAAAGCCCAGCGGCTTCACCAAATGCGGTGCGTTGCGCATCATGCGCCCGCGCTCTTCCAGCGCCTCTTTCACCAGCGCAAAATCGAAATGCGCCAAATAGCGAATGCCGCCGTGCGAGAGCTTGGTGCTCTTGCTGCTGGTGCCGCTGGCAAAGTCGGCCTTCTCAATCAGGCCAGTGGTGTAGCCACGCGCCGCCGCCTCCAGCGCCACGCCGCTGCCCGTAATGCCGCCGCCGACGATGAGCACATCCACCCCATCCTGGGCCATGCGCTGCAAGGCCGCGTGCCGCTGCTGTGAAGAGAGCTTGTCCATTGCGCGATTCTAAGCGCTGTAGTGCCATCGCCGACGATCAGCAACCTACTATCGATAGAACGCATACCCGCTAGCCACAGCCTGCGCCAGCGGCGCAACCACGTTGGGCCACACGCCCAACACAAACACCAGCGCCGTGCCGATGATGATGCCCAACTCCTCGCCCCAGCTTGGCACAAAGTTGGATTGGGTAGAGAGACGGCGCTGGCTGCGATCCAACAACGCCATGAGGCCACGCGCCGCGCCCACACACACACTGAGCGCCGCAAACAGCATCAACACCATCGTGCCCGCATCGGCGCTGCCAGTGGCGCGCGTGCTAATCCATTTGTAGGCGAAGCCCAGCGTGCCTGGCACGCCGACTAACGACAAACTTCCCACAGCAATAGCGATAGTCATCCAGCGGTCGCGCCAGCCCAGGCCGCGCACGTCCTCAAACGCATCCGAGGCGCTGTGGCGCTGCAACGACGACAGACCGATGCTGAGCAACCCCAGCGAGAGTGAGCGGGCCAGCAGCCCCATCGCCACAGCCGCAATGCCCATGGACGAATTGTTGCTGAGCAGCAGCAGCGTGCTGCCAATTTCGGCCAGCAACGCACAGGCCAGCACCCGCACAAACGAGCGTTGTGCCCAACCCATCAACAAAGCCAGCCACAACAGCACCACCGCGCCGCTGCGCAGGGCTGTGCTGATTTGGCTGCTCTGGTTGAACCAGTCCAACTCTTGAAAAAATTCGAGCAGGAGAAACGTGGCTGCGCCATTGCCCACGGTTGCCAGGAAGGCGGTTGCAAGTGGCGGGGCATCTTTGGCGGCGCCATGCACCCAGGTGAACAGCGGGAACGCGCCCAACAATAAGCTAAAGCCAATGATGAGCAGCGTGATGGCTGGGCCGAGGGTTTCGAGACGAGTGGCCGGGTCGCTGACGTTGCTGGCTTGCCCAATCACATAGCCTGCCCCCAAGAACAGCGGCAAGGCCAACACGGCGATGATGAGATAGCGCACCGCGCCCAGCGTGCTGCGCGAGCCGGAGCGCTCGGCTTGGATCATGAGCGCGCCAAAGGCGGCGGCGGCCACGAAGGCCAGCGCGGCGAAGACGAACGGGCGAATCATCAGGCCCGCGCTCAGCACGCTCAACATGCTCAGGCCCACTGGAATAAACGTCCAGCCTTGCACGGCGCTCCACGAGCAGGCGAACAAAATGGCCGCGCTGAGGAACAGCAGCAGCAGTGGAAATCGCTCGGAGCCACGCACTTGGATGACGCGGCCCAGCACGTTCAGCGGCGCGTCTACATCGATGCGCAGGCCAAACAGTTGCAGCGCGTTTTCGGGCGGGCGCGAGAGCAGCAAGATGACGAGGCCGCAGCCAATGAGCGCACTACCCAACTCGGCCACGCGCCAGCGGCGTAGCAGCGTGGCCGGCACCGCCGCAATCAGCGGGATGAGGATGACGAGCAGGGCAGTGGAGATCACGCGAACCTATCCTCTTCTTCGTCATCATCGCCCACCAACGCGAGCGCCGGGGCCAGTTGCAGCGTCTCGGTCAGGGCATCGCCATCGGCCAGCGTTAAGTAGGCAATGGCGATGGTGACGATGAGCGTCATCAGGCCGAGCAAAATGCTGACGCTGATGCTGGGTTCGAGCGGGATGTAGCCGATCTCGACGCCTGAAATCATCATGAGCAGACCCGTGCCGATATTGAGGCCTTCGGGCGAAGTGGCGACGACGAACAGGCCGCAGGCCAGCAGAATGTAGGCGCCCAAGGCCAACTCGCGGGCATTGCCGGGGAGGGGGAAGCGCACGGTGGCCCCAAACGCCCCCACCAACACGATGAGCACGGCGATGGCGCGCAGCAACACCTGCGAAGGCACGCTACGCCAGTTCACATGCTCAATGCGTTCCTCGGCGGTTTGTTCGCCGTGGGCGGCGCGGGCGTTATCGGCCCGCTGCGCCGCAATGCTGAGGGTGACGCAGGCGATGATGCCCGCCAGCGGCTTGACCAGCGCCACGCTGGGCTGAATGACCCGCGCCAGTAACACGCCCACCACGACGGATTGAATAATGAGCGCAGGCAGCGACACGCGCCAATTGCGAATGAGCGAGACGATGGCTGCCGAAGCAACAAGCGCGATGAGCAGCGGCCCCAACGCCTGTTGTGCCAGCCGCTCAAACAAGAGGACGAGATCGGACATTGTTAGAGGATTATCTCAGAGCGAACCTTGAATCATTCTCAACGCCGCCCGCATGTAGCCCAGTGCAAACGCCTTCCCTGCGTGCCAGGGGGCGGCGCAGCTCATCGCAGGGGTGTGGTCGGGGATGAGCACACCATCAAACTTGTTTTTGTGCAGCACGCGCAAGGCTTGCACCATGTCCACATCGCCCTCGTCCACAAACGTCTCGTCGTAATGGGGCACCACGCCGCGCACATTTCTGAAGTGAATGTAACCAATGCGGCCTGTGGCGCTATAACGATCCACCATGTCGTAATAGTCGCTAAAGCCAGCGCGCCCGCCAAAAGCCTCGCTCATCTCGGCCAGCGTGCCCATGCAAAACTCCATCGCGTTAAATGGGCTGGGAGCCAGATCAAGCACCCGCTGATACAAATCCCAGCGATAGACCAGCCGCGCGGTGTTGCGTAGCGTGGGCAGCGGCGGGTCATCCGGGTGCAGAGCCAGCTTTACGCCTGCTTCTTCGGCCACCGGCAACAGCTCGGTTAAGAAGCGCTCAAAGCGATCCCAAATTTGCGCTTGCGAGACTGGCTCGATGAAGCCCTGCGCGCCCTCTGGGTCAAACTGGTCGGGGTCGTAGACCATGTTCCACACCATGCCGTTGGGGATGGGTGTCTCATGCGCATCGTGGTAGCCCACGCTCACCGCGCCGCCTCGCGCAGCGGGCAAGCTATCCCGCCCCCACACGCCCGCCAGGCTGAAGTTGTAGCCCATGATGGGGATGCCCGCGCGGCCCATGTCTCGAATAATTTGCTTGAGGTGCGCCATCTGCGCATCGCGCTTGGGGCCATCCAGCAGCACGTCGTGCCAATGTGCTGGCTCAAAGTTTTCGATGGCTTCGAGTTCAAGTCCCTCAGCGTTAATCGCTGTTCGCAGGTCGCGGAACCACTCGTAGTTCCAGGTGCCGTCCATCGGGTCACTCACGCCAAAGCCGTAATCGCGGCTGCCGTCGGTCACAAATTTTTCGGTGCCGGGCTTCTTAAAGTGCCCGACGATGTGCGCCACGATGTGCGTTGCACCCGCTTGCTTAGCAAACCGAAAGTTGTCCGCCGTCAGCATGTTGCCGTAAAGGCCCAGTCCTAATTTCATATTGCAGATTTAATCACAGGGCGGAAAAAGAGATCGAGGCTTTAGCCGGTTACGAACTCAACTGTGACTTACGTCAAGATTGATTCACTAACCGGCTAAAGCCTCGACCTCCGTCCAGGTGCCAGGGACGACATCCCTCGTAGGGATGTCGTCCCTATTGAGGTAGGTTCTTAGCCGAAGTTCTTGCGTTCGTCGCGGCTCATGTAGCTGCGGGTGCCGCTGCGTTGGCTGTTGCCGCTTTGCAACGGCCTGCGCTTTTGTGGCCCACGCGTGCCCGGTTGCGCCGACCCAAACGAGCCTGTGCCATTGCCAGTGCCCGACGACCGGCGCTGCGGCCCGCGCTGCCCAGTTGGGCGGCCCTGATTTTGATTGGGCTGGTTGCGCGCGCGTCGAAGATCGCCAGAGGTCTGGCTGTGCAGGCGCTCCAACTCTTCCGGGCGCGGCTGGCGCACGTTCTCAAAGCCGTTCTCATCAATCGTCGTTTCTAACACCGGGTTCACCTCGGCCACGCGGCTGGTTTGAGGGCGAGAGCCTTGTTGCTGCGGGCGCTGTTGCGGCCGTTGACCCTGCCCGCCGCGTTGCGCATCACGGTAGCCACCGCGCTGATCGCTGCGGCCTGCGGTGCCATTGCGGCCATTTCGGTCACCACGTCCTTCGCGTCCTTCGCGTTGTTGATTGGGCTGCGACGGGCGCGGCCCGCGCGAGGGAGTAAGAGCGCCGTCGGCCAACGGTTCGGCGTAATCAAAGCCTTCCATCGTCTTGCGCTCAATCTTCTTGCCCAGGGCGCGCTCAATGTCGCGCACCATCTCGCCATCTTCAGGCGTCACCAGCGTAAAGGCATCGCCCTCGCGCTCGGCACGGCCCGTGCGGCCAATGCGGTGAACATAAGCGTCTACGGTGTCGGGAATATCGTAGTTAATGAC
This sequence comes from Roseobacter sp., assembly GCA_043748055.1. GTDB lineage: Bacteria > Chloroflexota > Anaerolineae > J036 > Brachytrichaceae > JANMVQ01. Next base: position 6,974 of record JAYTNY010000705.1, on the reverse strand, counting down.
GTGCGAAATGGTCTCAACGTCGATTCCGCGTGCGGCGATGTCGGTCGCCACCATCACTTGGAACTTGCCCGCCTTAAAGCCATTTAACGCGGCCTGGCGTTGGCCCTGCGAACGGTCGCTGTGCAAGCTGGTGGTCTTAAAGCCCTCGCGGATCAGTTGGCGCGAGAGCGCCTCGGCGCGGTGCTTGGTGCGGGTGAACACCAGCATGGCATACGCGTCGGTCTGCTTCAGCAGCGCAATCAGCAGCTTCTTCTTTAGGTGCATAGACACGGGATACAACGCGTGCGTAATAGTGGTTGCGGCTTGCGGGCGGCCAATGGCTACACGCTTGGGGCGGCGCAAGTTGCTGCCCGCCAATTCTTCGACCTCGCGGGGGAAGGTGGCGCTGAACAGCAGCGTCTGGCGTTCGCGGTTTACAAAGCCCAAAATGCGTTTGACCGAGGGCAGGAAGCCCATATCAAACATGCGGTCGGCTTCGTCCAGCACCAGCACGTCGATCTTGTCCAACTTGCACAGACCCGCGTCAATATGATCAAGCAGGCGGCCTGGGCAGGCCACCAAAATTTCTACGCCGTCGCGCAAGGCTTTCTCTTGAAAGCGCGAGGCCACGCCGCCGTAAATCGTCTCGCTGCGAATATGGGTGTGCTTAGCCAACACCTTGATGGTGTCGTTGATCTGCTCGGCCAGCTCACGGGTGGGAGTGACGATGAGGGCGCGGTGGTGGCCCTTCACTTTGGATTTGGGGCTGGGCGCATCGGCAGCGGGAAGTGCAGAGCCTTGCGATTGAAGGATGCGCTGCAGGATGGGCAGCACAAATGCGGCGGTTTTGCCGGTGCCGGTTTGGGCGGTGCCGATGAGGTCGGAGCCGGTTAAGACAACCGGGATGCCCTCGGCCTGAATTGGCGTAGGTTGTTCATAGCCAGATTCAGTAATCGCGCGCATCAGGCGCGCATCAAGATTGAAATCAGAAAAGTTCATTCAGAAAAAGATTCCTTCGGCCAAAGCCGATGGCAACTGTTTTAGCTTATCGCTAAACCTGCTGCCTCACGAAGAGGCACAAAGAATTCTGTTGAAGTTCATCGCACGAAGCCAAAATAATCTAACGCGATTATTCGGCGGCATCTTTTACAAGATTTTGTTCGTGAAGAGGAGAACTTAAAGCGCTGGCAACTTGGGTGTAGTGTTAAGTGAATTGGGTTGGCCAGGAACTCTTGGTGTCGCTGCGTACTAAAAATAACGACGCAGAAGATTACCACAGGTGGCGGTGAGGGTTTTAAGGATTCCAAATGGCTATACCCAAAACCAGGCCCGTGCCGCCGTTTAATAACCAAAGCCAACCCATATTTAATGAGATTTCTTAGTGAGGTTTCCATGAACAGACAAGTCATACGATCAGTTTTATCCGCCGCGCTGGTCTTAGCCAGCTTTAGCAACTTTATTCTCCCCGCTCAACAAGCGGCAGCCCAAGAGCAAACCCCGCCGCAAGCCCCATCCGCAGAGAACGCGCCCGAAACACCCGCCCAACCCGCAGGCGTGCTGGCCGAGGGCAACGTAGCCTATGTCTACAAAACCGATTTAGCCACCGCCAACGATTACAAGAGCTTCCTCGAAACCAACGGCTACACGGTGGTGCTGGTGCCAGTCACCAACTCGCTCTCCACCAATTTTCAGCCGTTCGATTTCACGCTGATTGGCGCGGACACCGGCGCACTGAGCGAGTGGGGCACAGCGGCAGGCCAGGCCGAATACATCGCCAAGAACTCGCAGGTCATGGGCATCGGCGAGGGCGGCTATGCCTTCTTTGGCAAGCTGAGTATGAAGATTGGGCACCCCAACGGCGCGCACGGCAACTACCGCGCCGTAAAAGGTGATGCGCTCTCGGATGTGTTCAACATCCCCAACAACTTATCAGCGGTGGCGACGATTTTGCCGATCTACACCACCAACCTCAACACCGTCGGCATTTACCTCAGCCCCACCGTGCCCAGCGGCACCGAGGTGTTGGCGACGCTGGCCCCGCATCAACTGCCGTTGTATGCACCGCTCATCGCCGAAGGCTGCCACCAATTGTGGGGCTTTAGCGGGCGGCCCAGTGGCATGAACCCCAACGGCAAGCGGCTGTTTTTGAACGCGCTGCACAAATTGCAGGGGCAGTGCCAGAACACGTTGCAAACCTGCGCCATCGTCAAGAGCCAAACGGCGATTCCCGCGCCGGGCATCATCAACTTCGACAACGTGGCATCCAGCACCCTCATCAGCAACAGCTACAAGGCGCTGTATGGCGTGACGTTTGCGACGCAGATTCGCGCCGGATCATCGGCAACGGCGCATTCGCTGCCAAACGTGGCAGTGAACCCGCCGGGCAGCGTGGCTGCGCAGCCGCCCTTTACGGTGGCGTTTGATGTGCCTAAGACGCATGTCGGCTTCTACATGGGCGGCACGTCTACTGCCCCCAGCACCGGAACGCTGATTGCGTATGACGCCAACGACACCGAGATTTGCCGCACCACCCGGCCCAGCGCCGATGGTCACACGGCGTTCATCGGCTTGTATGACAAGCAGCAACGCATCAGCAAGATTGTGTTCGATGCCAGCATCGCCGGGTTGGAGACGATGGACGATTTGACATTTGCGCCGCATCGCTTCCCCAACCTCAGCTTTAGATTCCCAGAGCGCCCCGGCTTTAACCCGCTGGATGACATTACGACCGAGATTTTGAAGAGCGACAACAAAGTGTTTAACGCTAAATTCAATTTGCCTGGGATGCAATTGTGGGAGATGTTGGCGGGCGATGGCAGCGTGAAAGTGCAAGCCAGCACACCCGGCATAGACATCTTTGGCAACCCGGATGGCATGCCCGATGTGCCCATTTTGCGCCGCGTAATTGCTGTGCCGGAAGGCGCATCGCTGAAGATTGTGGGCATTGATGTTGAGCAGGATGAGGCCATCAACGTGCCGCTCATGCCGTCGCAGCCCTCTGCCGTAGATGCGCTGCGCAACCAGATGAACCAGCCGTTTGATGACCCGCCAGAGACGTTTAAGGACAAGCCCTATGTGATTAGCCCGACGTTCTACGCGCTCAACACGCTCTACCCTGCCGAGCCGGTCTCGGCGACGAATTTGGGCAAGATGCGCGATTTGAACCTGTGGCAGCTTGAGATGGCGGCGGGGCAATACAACCCCAAGACTGGGCTGCTTAGTCGGTTCAAGGCCATCAGCATCGAACTGGAATTCGACGGCGGCAACGGCGGCTTCTTGCCCAAGCCCGAACTGGCCGACCCGTTTGAGCATCACTTCGATGGCATCTATGCCCAAGCGCTAAACCAGGCTGTGTTGAGCCAATACCCGTTTGAGTTGGAATTGATTCCGAACATCTGTATCGGCGCGGAATACCTGATCGTCACCCATCCCGATTACAAAGTGGCTGCCGATGCGCTGAAAGTATGGAAAGCCGCTAAGGGCATCTCGACTATTGTGCGGCAAACCGGCGCAGGCGTAGGCGAGGCTGGCACGACCAAAGAACAGATTCAGGCTTTTATTCGCAGCTTCAACAGTTGTGTGATTCGGCCCTCGTATTTGCTGCTGTTCGGCGACACCGAAGACATTCCGGTGTGGGACAGTGGCGCCGACTTGCAATACAGCCTGAAGAACAACACCGATAACTTGCCGGATTTGGCGTATGGCCGCATCCCGGTAGACACGCTGGTTGAGGCGAATCGGGTGGTCAACAAGATCATCGCTTTCGAGAAGACGCCGCCGGTGAATGCGGCCTTCTACAGCAACTTCAGCATCGCCAGCTACTTTGAGTGCTGCCGCAACGCGCCCAGCGCTGTGGGCACCGACGCCCGCAGCTTCTTGGAGACTAGCGAGTTGGTGCGTAACGCGCTGCAAGCCAAAGGCAAGACCGTGCAGCGCATCTACAACACCAGCACGGCTTATGAGGATTACACCGGCGGCAGCACCACACCCAACCGCTACTACAACGGCTCGCTGCTGCCGGTAGATTTGCGTGCCAGCTCGGGCTACGCCTGGAATGGCAACAGCACCAACATCGTCAACGCCATCAACGAAGGCCGCATGTTGATGTTCCACCGCGATCATGGTGGCACCAGCGGCTGGGCCGATCCCTCCTTCAGCACGGCCAACTTGCCCAGCCTAACGAATGGCGCACTTACGCCCGTGTTTTACAGCGTCAACTGCTCCAGCGGGCGCATAGATAGCGAGCCGGGCAACGGCTGGGCCGAAGCCATTCTGCGTTTGGAAGGCGGCGCGGTGGGCGTAATTGGCGACACGCGCAACAGCCCGACTTGGGAGAACAGCGCGCTCTCACGTGGCTTGTTTGATGCGACTTGGACAAACGTGTTGCCCAGCTATGGCGGCAGCACCAAGATTCGTCGCCTGGGCGACATCTTGAACTACGCCAAGTTGTATCTGGTCTCGCAGATCGGTGTGGCGCAAACGGCAGGCAGCATCAGCGAGAGCGATGCCATGTTCGATGTGCGTATCTACAACGTGTATGGCGACCCAACGATGGAGTTGTGGACGAGCAACCCGCACGGCTTCATCCTGCCCACCAACGTGTTCACCACAGTTGTCGCCAATGGCTTGCAGCTCACGTATCCGGTTAGTTTGACAGAGATTACGGCGCTGCAAAACGGTTTGCCGGTGGGTCGCGGCATCACCGACATCAGCGGCACACTGAAGATCGAATACTTTGTGATGCCAAAGCCCGGCCAGCCGGTGCAACTCTCAGCCAGCACGGTTAATACTTCGGATGGAGATGCCATCAGCGTGCCGTTGGGCGAGGTGGAAGTGAAGAGCTATGCGTACTTGCCATCTGTGGTGAAGCCGTAAGCGCAACTCATCGAACGCGACAGCAGACCCGCAAAAACAAACCAGGTTTCTCTGAAGAAACCTGGTTTGTTTTTGCTCGACACCTCGCTGTTTCACCGCTTTATAAAGGGGTCGGGGGTCTTTGCCGCTCTCTGCTTCACCGCCTCGTAAATCACCAGCGCTGCACTCGTCGCCACGTTTAACGAATTCACTCGGCCCAGCATGGGGATGCGCACGCGCAGGTCGGCGTGGTTTAGCCAGAAATCGCTCAGGCCGAACTTCTCGGTGCCGACCAAAATAGCGACGGATTGGGTCAGGTCGGCGGCGGTGTAATCCATGGGTAATACGCCATCCGGCCCTGGGTTGGGTGTGGTCGCCACTATGTTGATGGCGTGCTGGCGCAGCCAAGCCAACGTCTCCTCGTTGCTGGCTTCGGCAATGGGCACGCTGAAGTAGGTGCCCACGCTGGAACGCACCACGTTGGGGTTGCTCAGGTCGGCGACGACTCTTGTCGCGGGGCCGCAGGAGATAAAGGCATTCACGCCTGCGGCATCGCAGGTGCGCAGCATGGCCCCAAAGTTGCCGGGCTTTTCCACGGCTTCGGCAATCACCAATAACGCCGCGCGCTCAACCAACCTGCCAACCTGCAAACCTTCCAACCTGAAGCTGGGTTTGGCGACGACGATGAGCCAGCCGTCGGGGCCGTCGCGGTAGGCCATTTTGTCGAAGACGGGCAGGGTCACTTCGACGAGTTCTGCGCCGGTGTTTTTGATTAACTCGACCAGTGAAGCGTCATCGCCTTTGCGGAAAAGAGTTGGGCAATAGAACAGCGTTTGCGGTTTGATGCCGCTGGCGAGCGCCAACGAGACTTCCTCATAGCCTTCGACCAGCATCAGGCCATCGTCCTCACGCTGGCTCTTCTTATCGCGCAAGGCCACGATGTGTTTGACGCGGGGGTTGGTGAGGCTGGTTATACGCATTGCGCCGATTATAATTTCGGCACTTCTTAAATGTTGTTGTAGCCACGGAGAAACCAAGATTACATTTTTGCCCGCAGACTTTTCTGCGCGGTGAGGGTGTCGTCTTGGGTCTGCGTGGCTTTTTTGTTGCAGTCAGCCCCCTCCCGACCTCCCCCGTCGGAACGGGGGAGGAGAGGGAATGGACGATAAATTAGAGAGCAAACTAGTTGAGGTGGAAACGCGCTTCGACGAACTGATGGGGCAGATGGGCGACCCGGCCATCGCCAACGACTATGCGCGCTTTGCCGAGCTGAACAAGCAGCGCAACGAACTGGAGCCGGTGATTGACAAGTTCCGCGAGTTTAAGCAATTGCAAACCGAGCTGGCGGACAACGAGGAACTGGCGGCAGGCAACGACGCCGAGATGGCCGAGATGGCGCAGGTGGAGCTTGAGCCGCTGCGAGCCAAAATCGACAAACTGACCAGCGACTTGCGCGCCCTACTGGTGCCTAAAGACCCGCGCGATGACCGCGACGTGATTGTGGAAATTCGCGCAGGCGCAGGGGGCGACGAAGCGGGGCTGTTTGCCGCTGATCTTTCTCGCATGTATATGCGCTATGCGGATGGCCGCCGCTGGAAAGTCGAGATTGTGGACGAGAACGAGAGCGGCATCGGCGGCTACAAGGAAATTATTTTTCAGGTGAAGGGCAAGGGCGCGTATTCGCGGTTGAAGTTTGAGAGCGGGGTGCATCGCGTGCAACGCATCCCCAGCACCGAGAGCAGCGGGCGCATTCACACCAGCACGGTTACGGTGGCGGTGTTGCCAGAGGTGGACGAAGTCGAGATCGACATCCCCATGACGGACTTGGAGATTGACACATACAGAAGCCGGGGTGCGGGTGGGCAGAACGTGCAGAAGAACGAGAGCGCGGTGCGCATTACGCACAAGCCCAGCGGCATTGTGGTGGCCGTGCAAGACGAGCGCAGCCAGACCCAGAACCGCTTGCGCGCGCTCAGCATTTTGCGCGCACGGCTATACGAGGCCGAGATGCAGCGCCAGAACGACGAGATGACCGCCGAGAAGCGCAGCCAGGTGGGCACCGGCGACCGCAGCGAAAAGATTCGCACGTATAACTTCCCGCAAAACCGTGTCAGCGATCATCGCATTGGCATCGATTTGTA
>JAYTNY010000704.1:0-6986 GCA_043748055.1 Roseobacter sp. | reverse complement strand
CAAATCCCCCTACAAAACCAACATGGCTGCCGCTTTGGGCCGGGGCGGCAAGAAAAGCCGTCGCATTTCGTACTATCTGCATGTGCAACCCGGCGAAAGTTTTATCGGTGGTGGCATCTACATGCCAGAGGGCGACCAGCTCAAATTGATTCGCAAACAGATAGACGAAGACCCGCGCGAGTTCAAGAAAATCATCGGCAACAAGGACTTCGTCAAATATTTTGGCGGTCTGAGTGGCGACCAACTCAAGGCTGCGCCGAAAGGTTACCCGCCCGATCACCCAGAGATTGAGTTGCTGAAGCACAAGCAGTTTCTGGCGCTTCACCGTTTGAAAGAGAGCGATGTGACCTCGGCCAAGTTTGTGCTGCACATGGTAAGCGTGTGTAAGGCGATGAAGCCGTTTAACGAATACCTCAATGGGTTGCTGGGTTTGGGATAGACTTGATGTTGCACTCTGCAACATGGACTGTAAAATACAGATATGGCTATTTTGCATGTCCGGGGAATTCCCGAATCGCTATACAAGCGGGCGAGACGAATTGCGGAGAGTCGTGGTAAGTCGTTAAGCATGGTTGTGATTGAACTGCTTGAACGGCTTGACGCGGAAGAAGCGACTCGGCGTAAGCACGTAAAAGTGATGACTGAAATACGTGCGAACATGGAGATGCGCAAGCGCATCTGGCCTGCAAACATACCCAATGCTGCCGAATTAATCAGAGAAAGCCGCGAAGAACGCACAAAGCAACTCAGCAGTGAATAGATATGAATTTCGTTCTTGATGCTGGCGTCGTCGTGGCGTTGTTCGTACCTCAGCCCTCTTCGGACAAGAGCATTGCCTTTGTGAGCCAAGTCCTTGCTCAAGCAAGCGAAACGTTTTTTGCGCCAGATTGCATCTATTACGAAGTAACGGCCACGCTGTGCAAATATGACCGCATAGGTGCGTATCGTGACTTGGCTGAGGATTTGCAAAAGCTCTACGATCTGCCCATCGTGACCACATCTTGCAAAGACTTGATGCAAGCCGCTGCGATGATTAGCCACGACCATCTCGTTTCGCCTTACGATGCCTTCTACGTTGCACTTAGCCAGATTGTCGATGCGCCACTCATCACCACTGATGAGCGACTTGCTAATGGCACACAAGGTAAAGGCTTTGATGTGCGGCATGTGAGCAATCTTTGAGTGTGCGCCAATCTGACATATCATCCCATCCATGCTCGCCACGCTCTGGCCCTCCGATACGTCCTCGCGTTTGCACTTGGTCACGCTTGTAGCATTTGCCGGTGTCGAGGCGGTGGTGTTCACCTCGCTCTACACCACTCTGCCCAGCGCCGTGCGCCAAGCCAGCGATGAAACAGTGTGGGTGCTTTTGTGGTTTGGGTTGATGGTGCTCGCATTGCTCAGACGCGCCGCGTCGGCCATCAGCACCAGCCCGCAACAGGTGCGGGTGGTCTACCTCATCGCCTACATCCCGTTGCTGCTGGTTTGCTTGCTGCTGCTCACCAACGATTTTTTGGGTATTGCGCTGGCCGCGCTGATGGCGCTAGTGCTGTGGTGGCGTGGGCTGTCGCTGGGCCAAAGCCACCTCTACCCACAATCTGCGCGCATGCATTTTTGGTGGGGCCTCGGCCTCGTCACCGCGCTGCTGGCCTTCGACTTTAAGCTGGCCCGCATGGGTTTACTGATTGGGCTTGCGGTGCTGGGGCTGCTGGCACTCATCGTCAGCCAGCTCAACGCCGTTGCGCAACACAACGACATCAGCCCGCGCGCGCTCACGCGGCCTGCCTGGCGCAAGGCGTTGGGCTTGGTGTTGCTGGTGGCGTTTGGGTTGATTGGGCTGGATGCGGTGTTGCTGAATAGCGAAGCTGCCGCCTGGCTGGTGCGTGGGGTACTCGCGCTCATCCTCTTTCCTATCGGCCTGGTCGTTGGCTTTTTGTTGTGGGTGCTACAGCGCATGCTACCCACTTCGTTATTTGAAGGCCTGGGCAAAGCCTTGCAATTGCTGATGCAACGCCTGAATGCTCTGGAACAAGCTGTGCCACCTGCGGGTGACCCGGTTGAAGCGGTACAAAAGAGCGGTCAACTCATAGACCCGCAGATGATGTTGCTTGGCGGCATCTTGGGGTTGATTGCGGTGGTGCTGTTGGCGCTGTTGTTGGGCATGGGGTTGCGCCGTGCCGTAAAACGCCGTCGCGAGGTAGATGCCATGCCCACTGAGTACATCTCACCCGACGACGATGAAGGCAATGCTGTGGAAGAGGATGCGCCTAGCCGTTTGGGCAACACGTTTTCGCGCTGGTTTGCCGCCGCCACTATTCGCCTCATCTATGCCCGCATGGCCCACCAGGCCGCCAAGCGCGGCTACGACCGCAAGCCGACCCAGACCACCCAAGAGTTTCTGCCTGCGCTACAACAAGCCTTCCCCACGGCCGAGGCCGATGTGCGCCTGATCTCGGATGCCTACGAAGCCGCGCACTACGGCCAAGTGCCCGACACCGCCGCGCAACTAACAACCATTCGTGATGCCTGGGAGCGCGTGCGGCGCATTCAACCAGCCACCAACAATCAGCAGCCAATAGCCAATAACTATGCAATCCGTCCAAGAATTCACCACCCGGCTACGCAACAACATTCAGCGCGTGATTGTTGGCAAAGATGAAGCCGTAAATATTGCGCTGATTGCGCTGCTGTGCGATGGGCATGTGCTGCTGGAGGACATGCCTGGCGTGGGCAAGACCACGCTGGCAAAGGCGTTGGCCCGCAGCCTCAACGCCAGCTTCAAGCGCATTCAAGGCGCGCCAGATTTGTTGCCCAGCGATATCACTGGCGTCTCGTACTTCAACCAAAAGTTGCAGGAGTTTGAATTTCGGCCTGGCCCCATTTTTGCCAACGTGCTGCTGGTGGACGAAATTAACCGCGCCACGCCGCGCGCACAATCTGCCTTGTTAGAGGCCATGCAAGAGCGGCAGGCCACAATGGACGGCAATACGATGGCGCTGCCCAAGCCATTTTTGGTGATTGCGACACAAAACCCAATTGAGTTGGAAGGCACTTTCCCGCTGCCCGAAGCGCAAATAGATCGCTTCTTCGCCCGCATTAAACTCGGCTACCCCACCGAGGCCGAAGAGCACCAACTGTTGCAGCGCTTCGAGCGGGCCGACCCGCTGGCCCAGTTGCAGCCGGTGGCCGAGGCCAACGAGTTGTTGCAGATGCAGGATGCGATTCGCACCATTCGCGTGGAGCGCAGCGTCAGCGATTACCTCATCAAACTGTGCCGCAAGACGCGCGGCGCAACCGGCGCGCAACTGGGCGTTAGCCCGCGCGGCACGATGGCGCTCTACCGTGCGGCGCAAGCGCGGGCCGCCACACAAGGCCGCGACTTTGCGACCCCCGACGATGTAAAACGTCTGGTGCCCTACGTGCTGCTGCACCGCATTGTGTTGGACGGCCAGGCCCGCTTGCGCAACCGCAATGCCGAGGAGATTTTGAAAGAGGCTTTAGAAAGCACGCCTACGCCGGTTGATTCTGTGTAGCCCGATGGCTGCGAGATAATCTAATGATGAACGGCACGTTATTTGGCGAACAGCTAGAGGTCAAAGACCAATTTGATGCGACTGCGCGAATTGTTTTACATCATGGTGACACCCACGCGTTTGTAAAAACGATTCCTGACGAATCAATCTCGCTGATCGTGACATCGCCGCCCTACAATCTTGGCAAAGAATATGAGACGCGCGCAGGCATTGAGGCCTATTTGCAGCAACAAGCAAGTTTGATCGAGCAATTGCATCGCGTGTTGCGCTCGGATGGTTCGATCTGTTGGCAGGTGGGCAACTTTGTGGAGAATGGGGAAATCTTTCCGCTGGATATTCTGTATTACGATATTTTTAAGAAGCTGGGCATGAAATTGCGCAACCGCATTGTGTGGCGGTTTGGGCATGGCCTGCACGCATCCAAGCGGTTTTCTGGGCGATACGAAACTATTCTTTGGTTTACCAAATCGGATCAATATATTTTCAATTTGGATTCAGTGCGCGTACCGTCAAAGTATCCGGGCAAACTTTATTACAAGGGTGACAAGCGTGGACAGCCTTCGGGCAATCCACTGGGCAAGAATCCATCGGATATTTGGGAAGTAGTTGCGCACGATTGGGAAATGGAGCTTTGGGACATTCCTAATGTGAAATCTAATCATCCTGAGAAGACTGAGCATCCGTGTCAGTACCCCATCGAATTAGTAGAGCGATGTGTGCTGGCACTGACTCGTGAAGATGATTGGGTGTTCGATCCATATGCTGGGGTAGGGGCATCTTTGCTGGCGGCGATGATGCGTAACCGAAAGGCAATAGGTAGCGAGAAAGAGTTGGCTTACGTGGAAGCCGCGAGCAAGCGCATTGATGATTACGCCAACGGCAAGCTGGGCTACCGCGTCATTGGCACACCAGTTTTTCAACCAACGGGCAAAGAGAAAGTTTCTCAAGTGCCTAAAGAATGGGGTAATGAAAAGAACGAAGAACCCTTGCAACATCAGCTGCTTGAGGGCAAAGCAAAATACCAATCATGATCATCGCTGGCATCTATTCGTTTAATGGCGGTAGGGAATATGTCGAATCTCGCTTTGCGTCCGAGCTAAACGAGGTCAAAACGATTATTGCCAACATAGATAGTACTGCGCACAAAACAAAGACCAGCAAAGAGAAGACCATGCCGGGCAAACGGCTCTACAGCCCACCTGCGCTAAACCGAGCCTTCAAACAAGAATTTGAGCCGAGAGATTGGCACAGTTATCGCGTGAAGTGTGAATACCCGACGGAGTTTTATGTGGATGGCTATGAATCTGCGACATCGTCGGCAGGTGCATTTCGAGATATGGATTTTGTGAAAGGCAAGCTAGGCGTCGAGATTCAGTTTGGCAAGTATGCGTTCATGGTCTACAACGTCTGTGCCAAGATGACTATTTTTCACAATCAGGGCGTGATTGATGCTGGGATCGAGATCGTGCCGGTCAAAGACTTTGTCACCGAGATGTCATCGGGCGTGTCTTACTTTGAGCAATTCGTTTGGGATTTGGGGCAACGTGGCGTGTCGAATATAGACATCCCAGTTTTGATTTTGGGTATTGCGGCATAACTGCCCAGGAATTATCTTGCTCCCCCGCGAACAACAACTGGCCGCCCGCGTGCTCACGCTCATCGTCTTTGTGGGCATCATCGCCATCATCACCCGGCTGACCACGGTCATCGTCGCGTTGGCGTTTGGGGCAACCATCGTCATCATCAGTGGGTTGGTGCGGCGCAGGCTGGCGCAGGATGTGGTGTATTGGCGCAAGTTTGTGCCGGGCCGTGCGTTTGAGGGCGAGACGTTTGAGCTGTGGCGCAACGTGGCCAATAAAGGCTGGCTGCCTGCCTTGTCGGTTCGTGTAGAAGACAAGTTACCCAAAGGCTTGGAAATTCTGGCGCGCGACGACCAAGAGCACTTACTTAATCAAGATATTCAAGATATAGAAGACCGCCCCGATGCACTAAAGCCGCAGCATTCCGATGCCGAAGCCGAGAATAAACCTCGCAAGCCACAATGGATTCAAATGAGCGACCGATTTGCAACGGGCATCTCGCATGTGCTGGCGCTGCTGCCGCACGAGAAGATGAGCCTGGGCTTGCAACTGTGCGCCAAAAAACGTGGCTACTACGTCTTCGACCCCCACACCGTGCGCGTGACGGATGTGCTGGGCCTGTTCGACAGCCTGAGCACCGTCGAATCCACCGAGACTGTGATTGTGTATCCGCGCGTGTTCGATGTGCAAGATTTGCCGCTGACCAGCCGCGAACCCTTTGGCGTGCTAAACGCGCTGCGCACGCTGGTGGAAGACCCATTGCGCGTGATTGGCGCACGAGATTATGCCTACGGCGATTCTTTCCGCCAGATTGATTGGAAGAGCACCGCCCGCCGCAGCAAGTTGCAAACTCGCGTGTATGAGCGCGCCAGCGAACCCGCCGTCGTGGTCATGCTGAACGTGGCCACCAGCGCCAACATTTGGGAAGGCATGGACATGAACTTGTTTGAGTGGGCGGTGCGTGTGGCCGCCAGCTTTGCCAAGTGGGCCCACGAGAGCGGCTGGGCGGTGGGCCTTTCTACCAATGGCAACGCGCCGCAGATTGGGCAAATGCCGCGCCTGCGCCCGCGCCGCGCGCCCGATCAACTGACCCGCGTACTGGAAAATCTCGCGGCCATTGGCTCGTACTACATGACCGCGCTGGATGACTTTGTGTTTGCCGAGCAACGTTTTTTGCCACCCACCGCCACCCAAATTATTGTGACGTGTGTGATGACACCGGCGACCGAAGATGCCCTGCGTCGCCTGCGCGCCTCGGGCAAGCAACTGGTGGTGGTGTGCCTGGCCTGCAAACCGCCAGATATTGAAGGCGTGTTGGCGTTTGAGATGCATGTGCCTGCCCTGTGAATGTTCAAAAACTGATCCTCGTCATTGCATCTATCGTCATCATCATTCTGGTCGCTATTTTGCCCGAGCGATCGCGTAGGGTGCATTTTTTATTAGGGGCACACGCCTTGCGAAAGGCATGGTAGGGGCGCAGCACTGCTGCGCCCCTACGAAAATCGACTGCGAGACAAAGTTTGTCCCTTTTACAAAATGCACCCATCGCGTACGCTGGCGATTATTTTTGCCACATCCTGATTGGATTGTTGATCGCGTATATCCGCGTTTGAACGAAGCGATGATGGCGCAGATTTCGGTATTGGCATTCATTGAGCCGAAGCGATTGGAGCCGTATCCATCTCCGCTAGGTGATTGACTCACAACCTCACATACTGCGCCACCCGCTCCCTAATCAAATCTAAACTCCCTTTCCAAAACGCCTTGTCGCGCAGGTTAGGATTTGACAAAGAATAACTTGTTCGTTTCTAAAGCGGGCCTACTCGGAAACGTCGAAAAACAAGGCCAAAATCGAATTCGCGTGCCACAAACG
>JAYTNY010000703.1:0-2542 GCA_043748055.1 Roseobacter sp. | reverse complement strand
CGTTTGTGGTTTATGCGCCGCTTGCTGAACGCGCTGGGCGAGCTTGAGGGGGATGCGGGTGATCCGTTTTTAACCGTGCCGGATGCCAGCAAGCTATTGGCATTGCCGCTGGCCGACCGAATCAAACAAACCTACGATGCGTGGCGGCACACTGGCGCGTGGAACGAATTGCTGCGGCTGCCGATTGACCATCAGGGCTACGACATCCACCGCGATGCGCCGGAGCTGGGCGCAGCCCGCGATGCCGTGTTGCGCACGATGGCGAAACTCTCGGCGGGGCATGCCGACGAGTGGATAAACACCAACGCGCTGATTGGGCAGATGCGCCGCACGCAATATGAATTTTTGTTCCCGCGCAACAAGAAGAATCGTGGCTACAGCTATGGCACGCCCTACAGCAGCATGACGGCTAACCCGTATGGCATTGTGTTCCCAACCGTGCGCGACGAGGCGATGGGCTGGACATTGGTTGAGCAAGCGTTCATGGTGCAGCTATTGACTGGGCCGTTGAGTTGGTTGGGCGTGGTGGAGCTGGGCTATCACACGAACGAACAGACCGGCGAGAACGTCGTGCCGGTGTCGTATCGCCTGAGCGAGACGGGCGCGTGGTTGCTGGGGATTGGCGAGCAGCCGACTTTTATTGAGAGCGGTGGCCGCGTTGTGGTGCAGCCCAACTTTACGATTTTGGCGATGGAGCCGATTAGCGATGCCGTCTTGATTGACCTCGACAAATTTGCCGATTCGCAGGGCGGCGACCGTGCCATTGCATTTCAGCTTACGCGCGAATCGTTGTATCGCGGGCAGTTGGTGGGTTGGGATGCGCCGCGCGTGCTGGCGTTTCTGGAAGCGCATCAAGGTGCGCCCATCAGCACCAACGTGCGGCGCACGGTGGACGAGTGGGAGTTGCAGCATCGGCGCATCACGTTTCATCGTAATGCTGTGGTGTTGCAGTTTGCGGATGCCGAGGCGCAGGATGAGACGCGCCCGGTGCTGGCCGTGTTGCAGCCGCGCAAGTTAAGCGACCAGGTGGCGTTGGTGGAAAACGGCGATGCCAAACATACGCTGGCGGCCTTGCGCGAGGTGGGCTGGATGCCGTTATCGCAACCAGTTGCCCCATCCGCCGAAAGTGGTGTGCTGCGCGCCGACGACGAAGGCCGCGTGACGTTTGCGCAGGCCACGCCCAGCGTGTTTGTGCTGGGGCAGTTGGCGGGCTTTGCTGAGGTGAACGCACGCGGGCATTGGCATATTACGCCCGCCAGTGTGCGCGGCGCTATCGGCAAAAACCTGAGCGTGGACCAGATGTTGGCAACGCTGGCCGAGTTGCACATTGGGGCGCTGCCGGTAGTACTAGAGAAAAATATTCGCAAGTGGGGCGGCTTCTTTGGCGAAGCATCGTTGCAGGCGGTGGCGCTGCTGGAGCTATCTTCGTTTGAGGTGTTGGCGAACTTGGCGCACGATGAGGAGATTGGCCCGCTGATTGCGGCAATCGAAGGCGCCAGCAAGCCGCTGGCGGTGGTGGCTGCGGCGAATGCGGAGGATGTGCGCAGGGTGTTGGAGGAGCGTGGGGTGGTGTTTAAGTGACGGATAATAACTGACAGGAGGTAACTTTATGGAAGTTGCAACACTATCCGAATCCATTCCCATCTCTATAAACAACAATGTCATGAGTGGCATACCAGTCTTTCACGGAACGCGCGTACCAATTCGGACGCTATTTGATTACATCAGCGATGGGAATAACCTGAATGATTTCTTGGAGAACTTTCCAACGGTGCGACGAGAGCAGGCAATCAGATTATTGGAGTTTGTAACGAATAGTTTGGTTATTGGAGTTCCAGCCTGATGAAAGTTTTGATTGATGAAAGTTTGCCAAGACATCTTGAAAAGATGTTGATAGATCATGAAGCGGATACAGTGCAAGGGTTAGGATGGGCTGGCATCAAAAATGGCGATCTGATCTCGAAGGCAGAAGTGATTTACGATGTTTTTCTGACGGCAGACAAAAACCTGAGATACCAGCAGAACATGGCAGGGCGCACATTGGCACTGATTGTCTTTCCAACAAACAAGTTGAGTGTTGTGAAGCAACTTGCGCATGAGCTTGAAGCCGCGCTGTCGAGAATTCAATCGGGTGAATTCATCGAGCTTGAACTGCCTCACAAAGATGAGAGGACAGGTTGAAGTGCCTTTATTTAGGCTTGACAGCCATGCTACACTTCTAGCACGAATGAACAACAAACCACGCATCAACCTGATCTCGATGCAACAGCCTGTTGGATATTTCCACACGGGCTAATTTGCTTTGTAAGTAAAAACAGCGTTAGCTTAATCAAGCCGCCCGTGTTCACACGGGCGGCTTTTTTGTGTTCAGTTACAGGTCAACCATAAAGGAGCAAATTCACGATGAAGAAAATAATCACCTTGTTTCAGAGAAACTATGAGGCTGACCGTCTGGTACGAGATGAAGTTGTGCCAGGTGCGGAGTGGGTGCTGGCTGGTGAGGGCATGGCAACCCGAAAGTTTGACGGTACCTGCTGTATGG
>JAYTNY010000702.1:0-2378 GCA_043748055.1 Roseobacter sp. | reverse complement strand
ACCACGATGCCAAAGACAATCCTGATGGTGGACGACAAAGCCAATGTGCGGACGCTGGTGCGCGAGTACCTGACCGAAGAAGGCTTCCGCGTCGTCACCGCCGAGAACGGGCAGATCGCCCTCTATATGGCCCGCCAGGAGAAGCCCGATTTGATTCTGCTCGACATCATGATGCCGGAGATGGACGGCTATGAATTCATTCGCACTTACCGCAAGGAAAGCGAGATGCCGATTATTCTGCTGACGGCCAAGCCCGAAGAATCCGACAAAGTGTTGGGCTTGGAGCTAGGGGCCGACGACTACATCACCAAGCCCTTTGGCATGCGCGAGTTGCTGGCCCGCATTCGGGCCGTGTTGCGTCGGGCACAACCCACAGCGACAGCCTCATCCAACAAAGTGCTGCGCGTGGCGGATGTGGTACTCGACCGCGACACACACGCCGTGATGATCGGCAACACAGAAGCACGATTGACCCCATCCGAATTTGAGCTGCTGGCTATGTTGATGACTACGCCGGGTCGCGTCTTCTCGCGCATGGATTTGTTGGAGGCGCTGCAAGGCACAGCATTCGAGGGGCTGACCCGCACGATTGACGTTCACATTCGCAACCTGCGCGGCAAGATCGAACCCGATCCGGCCCAGCCGCGCTACATCGAAACCGTGTTTGGCGTCGGCTATCGCTTTGCTGGCAAATAAGCGTTCAACCTCCCACGTTCAACCTCCCGAAGGTTTTAGAACCTTCGGGAGGTTGAACGCACGAACTTCTAACGCATGAAACTCTCCATCACCGCTAAGTTTGTCTTGGCCTTCTTGCTGATTAGCCTGTCCGGTCTGGCCCTGGCCTCCGTCATCGCCAACTGGCTGACCGTGCGCGAGTTCAAGCAGCTTTCGATGGAACAGGCTCGAGAGCGTTTCGCTGCCGAGATGACGCAGTACTACCAGACGCACAACTCGTGGGATGGCGTACTAGAGTCATTTCGTGCGCGTAGCAATCGCTCGCAGTCACCCGACCCCGCGCCTACCAGAGTGCCATCCAACGAAGACCGCAATAACCGGCCCCCTCGCGGGCCAACGCTTTACTTTGTGCTGACCGATGCGAAAAACGCAGTGCTGATTCCAGCAGGCGGCCTTGCCATCGGCGATATCGCATCACCCGAAGCATTGGCAAGTGGCACACCCATCAGCGCAAGCGGTGCGCGGGTGGGCACGGTGTGGTTGATTGGGAGCGCGCCGCCGCTTGGCCCGCGTGAGGAACAATTTCTCAAAGCGATCAATCGCGCCCTGTTGGTTTCGGCATTGGGCGCAGCAGCGTTTGCGCTGGTGCTGGCCGTAGTGCTGGCGCGCAATCTCACGCGCCCGCTGCACGCCCTCACCACGGCTATTCGCGCCGTGGCGGGTGGAGATTTGAAGCAGCGCGTCACTGTCACCTCGCACGACGAGTTGGAAGAATTAGCCAACGCCTTCAACACGATGAGCGCCGATCTGGATCGCCTGACGCAGTCTCGTCGCCAGATGACCGCTGACATCGCACACGATTTGCGCACGCCGCTCACAGTCATCGGCGGCTACATCGAATCTATGCACGATGGCGTACTCAAGCCCACACAGGAACGACTCGGCCTCATTCAAACCGAGGTACAGCGATTGCAGCGGCTGGTCGAGGACTTGCGCACGCTGTCTCAGGCCGATGCGGGCGAGCTGCGGCTGAACCGCGAGCCGATTGCGCTGGCGGGTTTGCTCACCAGCACTGCCCAGTCCTATCGCCCATTGGCCGATAAGCAGGGCATCTCCATCAAGACCGACATCGCCGATGATTTGCGGCAAGTGAATGCCGACCCCGACCGGCTGGCCCAGGTGTTGGGCAACTGCGTCACCAACTCGCTGCGCTACACGCCAGAGGGCGGCGAGATTATTTTTAGGGCTTGGCGTGATAAAAAAGATGTGGTGTTGGCTGTGCAAGACACCGGGCAAGGCATTGCGCCCGAAGCGCTGCCGCACATCTTTGATCGTTTCTATCGCGCCGATTCACAACGCGCGATGGGCGACGAGTCGGGCTTAGGCTTGGCGATTGCCAAGTCCATCATCGAGGCGCATGGCGGAGGGATTTCGGCGGAGAGCGTAGCGGGCAAGGGGACGGTGATAAAGATTAGGTTGCGGGCGGTGTGAGACAAAAGATGAAGTGCGAGTGCAGCAGCATGGTAGCCGCAGGCTTTAGACTGCGCTGCATATACGAATAACGAACGCTGAGAGTCAAGCTCTTGCCGTGGCTACTCATCTATTAGAGCGGATCCCTAATTGATGTAAGAGCCGCGCCCTTCGACTGCGCGCATCGGAATGCGCTGCGCTCAGGGTGCTCACGTTGTAGGCCAATCAGGGAT
>JAYTNY010000701.1:0-7972 GCA_043748055.1 Roseobacter sp. | reverse complement strand
CACGCGCCGCTGCCGGGCAGCCCGCTGATTAACGCGGGTGCCAGCAACTGCTCGGCCAAAGATCAGATCGGCGCGACGCGGCTGGATGCGCAGTGCGACATCGGCGCGATTGAGGTTGGTGCGGTGTTGCCACGCACATTTATGCCGTTTGTGGCGAAGCCGTAAGTGCGTGTGCCTGTGCGAGACATTCGGCGTAGGCCTCCGGCGTGTCCACATCGCGCAAAATCACATCGGTGTTGACTTGGAGATGGGTGACTGCTTCGGGATGCGCCTTGAGCAGATTGCGCAAGAACGCGCCGTTAGGCAGGGCCAGCGCCTCCTCAAAAAAACGCGCGTGCAACAGCACCGGGTGCCCACGCTGCCCCTGAAAACGCGGCGCAACGATGTCGCCGCAGTTTTGCGCGAAGGCTTGGATGATGCGGCGGGTGATTTGTGGCGGCAACAGGGGTTGGTCGCCGAGACAGATGAGGGCGGCGGAGGTACGCGAAAAAGTGCCAGTCACCTCCGAGGTGCCCGGCACTTGGTTACACACATGCTGCAACCCGGCTTTGATCGAGGAGATCATCTCGCCCTCGCGGTAATCGGGGTTGTGACATAGTTCGAGTTGAAATTCGTAGGGGCGCAGCATTGCTGCGCCCCTGCCGATGGCTTCTGAGACTTTGTCTTGCTCGTGCCCGGTGACGACGACGATACGTTGTACCCCTGCAGCAATGAGGTTGCGCAGGCTGCGTTGCACCACGCGTTCGCCATCAAACGGCAATAGCAATTTGTTGATGCCGTTGCCATAGCGCGACGAAGTGCCAGCGGTGAGGAAGAGGGCGGTGATGGGGGATAGGGGACTGCGTCCTGAGCTTGTCGAAGGGTTGGGGATCAGGGATTGGTTCAAGCGCGAGCGATTCTAATCAACCTAACCCCTCATCATTCACTACTCCCCAATCACCAATCACCAATCCCTAATCCTCGCGCTCTACAATACTCGGCATGAATCGCGGAATTTATCTCGATTACTCGGCTACCACGCCGGTAGCGCCGGAAGTGATGGCGGCTATGCAGCCGTTTCTTGCGGAGCAATTTGGCAACTCGTCGTCGTTGCACAGCTTTGGGCGCGAGGCGGCGGCGGCGTTGGACGAGGCGCACTTTGTGGTGGGCTGCGCCATTGGCGCGCGGGCCAGCGAGATTGTGTTTACCGGCTGCGGCACCGAGAGCGACAATTTGGCGATTCGCGGTGCGGCGTTTGCGGCGCGCAAGCAGCGCGGCTTAGAACGCGGGCATATCATTTCCGTGCCAAATGAACATCACGCCGTGGAGGCGACGGTGCATCAATTGCACGAGCTATTTGGCTTTGAGGTGACGATGCTGCCCGTGGATGGCTGCGGACGGGTAGACCCGGACGACGTGCGAAAAGCCATCCGCAAAGACACGCTGCTGGTTAGTGTGATGATGGCAAACAACGAGGTGGGCACGCTGCAAGCGATCAAAGACATCGGCGCGGTGTGCAAAGAGCGCGGCGTACTCTTTCATACCGATGCTGTGCAAGCTCCCGCGTATATGGATGTGAACGTCAACGACTTGAACGTGGATTTGATGGCGCTGTCGTCTCACAAGTTTTATGGGCCAAAGGGCGTGGGCGTAATGTATATCCGCGATGGCACGCCGTACATCAGCACCAGCACCGGCGGCGGGCACGAGCGCGGGCGCAGACCGGGCACGGTGAACGTGGCGGGGGCAGTGGGCACGGCGGCGGCCATCAAATTCATCAGTAAGGAGCGCGAGGCGCAGGCGGCGCGGCTGGCCGTGTTGCGCAATCGTTTGGCAGATGGCGTGCTCGCCAGCGTGCCGGATGTGCGGGTGAGTGGGCATCCGACGGAGCGATTGCCGCACCACGCCAGCTTTGTGTTTAAGGGCGTGGATGGCGAAGCACTGTTGATGTCTCTGGATGTGGAAGGCATTGCATGCAGCACCGGCAGCGCCTGCACCAGCGGCAACCCAGAGCCATCGCCCGTGTTGCTGGCGATGGGTATTCCGCGTGAGTGGGCGTTGGGTGGGTTGCGGGTCTCGTTGGGCTATCACACAACGAGTGAAGAGATTGATCGCGCGTTGGAAGTGTTGCCGATGTGTGTGGAGCGGGTGAGAAGCTCGATTTTAGATTTCTGATTTTGGACTTTAGATTTGGATGCACAAGCAATCCAAAATCTAAAATCTAAAATCCAAAATGCAATGAAGAAAACCCGAGTCGTCGTCGCCATGAGCGGCGGCGTGGATTCCAGTGTGGCGGCGGCGTTGTTGGTGCAGCAGGGCTACGATGTCATTGGCATTATGCTGCGGCTGTGGGCCGAGGCGGGCAACGACGCGAACGGTGCGCCCAACGCGAATAGGTGCTGCGCGCCCGAGGCCGTAGCCGACGCACGCGCTATCGCCCAAATGCTGGGCATCCCTTTTTACGATGTGCATGCCGAGGCCGTGTTTAAGCAGCGCGTAGTAGACACCTGGGTGCAAGGCTATGCCGATGCGACCACGCCCAACCCGTGCTTCAACTGCAATCGTGGCATTCGCTTCGGCTTTCTCATGCAGCGCGCCCTGGCGTTGGGTGCGGATTATTTGGCGACGGGACATTACGCGAGAGTGCAAACGGTTGGAAGGTTGGAAGGTTTGGAGGTTGGATCGGACAAACCTTCCAACCTTCCAACCTTCCAACCTTATAAACTCCTCAAAGGCCGCGACGAAAAAAAAGACCAGAGCTATGTGTTGCATGTGCTGGGCCAAAAAGATTTGGCGCGGGCCATGTTCCCGTGCGGTGGCTATGTGAAGAGCGAGGTGCGCGAGCTGGCCCGCGAGTTTGGTTTGCCCACGGCGGAGCGAGCCGAGAGCCAGGACTTGTGCTTTCTGACACAAGGCGACTATCGCGGCTTTTTGGTGCGCAATGCGCCCGAGGTGGCGACACCGGGCGATATTGTGAATGCGCAGGGTGAGGTGCTTGGGCAGCACGAGGGCTTGCCGTTTTATACGATTGGGCAGCGCAAGGGCATCGCCATCAGCGCCAAAACCAGCAGCAGCGAACCGCTGTATGTGCTGAAGTTGGACGCGGCCCGCAACGCGGTGATTGTGGGTGGCATTCACGAGCTGGGCAAAAAAGAAGCGCGCGTGCGAACCATGCACTACGTAAGTGGCATTGCGCCGACTGAGCTATTGCGCTGCACAGCCAAGATCAGATACAAAGCCAAAGAAGCGGCGGGCCTGCTGACCCCGCACCCCGATGGCGGCGCCACGTTTGAGTTTGACGAGCCGCAGCGCGATGTGACACCGGGGCAAGGGTTGGTGTGTTATTTGGGGGATGAAGTGATTGGCGGCGGTGTGATGAGCAAACCCCGTGAAATTTAGAGAGAAGTTCTTGAGTTCATCCGATGAAAGTTCTCATCCTCGGTGGCACGGGCCTGATTAGCACGCAGATTACGCAGCAGCTTTTGGCGCGGGGCGATGAGGTGTGGCATTTCAATCGTGGTCAACGCGGCACAGGTCTCGTAGGTTTTGGCGGGGTGCAGTTTGATGGCCCTGTCCACGTGGTGAAGGGCGACCGAAAAGATGCAGCGGCCTTTGAGGCGCAGATGCGGGCGCTGCCGATGTTCGACTGCGTGATGGACATGATCGGCTTTGCGCCCGAGGATGCCGAGAGCGATGTGCGCGCCTTTGCCGGACGCCGCGGCCACTTCATCTTTTGCAGCACGGTGGATGTATATGCCCATCCGCAGCCCACTGCGCAATTGCCTTACACGGAGGATGCGCCGCAGTTTGGCCTGAATAAATACGCCGCCGACAAAATGGCATGCGAGCGCGTGCTGCAACGTGCGCAGCGCCGAGGCGAGTTGAATGTGACAGTGATTCGGCCTGCTGCCACGTATGCCGAGGGCGCAGGCATTTTGGATTCGCTGCGCGGGCGACGCACCTACATAGACCGGTTGCGTAAAGGCAAGCCCATTATTGTGCATGGTGATGGGCAAAGCCTGTGGTGTTCGTGCCATGCGGTGGATGTGGCTCGCGCCTTTGTCAATGCCGCTGCGAACCCCATCAGCTTTGGCAAGAGCTATCACACCATCGGCGATGAGTTTGTGACCTGGAACCAGCACCACCAAAGTGTGGCACGGGCCATCGGCGCGCCCGAACCCAAGCTCGTTCATATCCCCACCGCTGTGCTGGCCCAACTGCTGCCCAGCGAAACTTTGGCCGATGCGGCGCACTGGACGCTGACCAACTTCCAGTTCAACAACATTTTTGATAACAGCGCGGCCAAACGCGATTTGGGCTTTGAATACACCGTGCGCTGGGAAGACGGTGCCCGGCGTTTGGTGAACTGGTTGGATGCGAATGGCAAGGTTGAGGACAGCGACCTTGATCATTTTGAGGACAACTTGCTGGCGGCCTGGGATAAGGCGCTGGCGACGATGGCGAAGAACTGGGCGACCATGACACGGCAGGTGCAGCCTAGAGGCAGCAAGAAGCGAGGAACCTGAGCGTTCGAGCTTTCACAAACCAGGGTTCTCCGAGAACCCTGGTTTGTGAAAGCGGGTCTGCTGCGCGTGTTTATGGGTGGCTGCCAAAACTTTGACGAATCCCCCCCATCGGCTACACTTGCGCCACAAATTTAGCCAATGAACACGACGCTGGCCGAAAGGCCTGAACGGGTTGAGACCAAACCCATAGCGTCGAGCACCATGACGTTCTTCGACCACTACGATTTAGGCCAACCCCACCACTTTTTTGACGAGATGTTCGCTGCCGATGGCGAACCGCGTCCTCATTACAAGGTGCTATTCGAGCAGTTGCTGGCCATGACCCGCGACACGTTCGAGGATCGCCGCCGCGCCGCCGATGTGCAGTTCTTGTATCAGGGCATCACCTTCACCGTTTACAGCGATGACGAAGGCGTAGAGCGCATCTTCCCCTTCGACCTTATCCCACGCGTTATCCCACATGCCGAGTGGGATAACTTGGAGCGCGGGTTAACCCAGCGCGTGATGGCGTTGAATCAATTTATCTACGATGTCTATCACGATCAAAAAATAATTAAAGACAAAATTATTCCGGCGTATTTGGTCTTTGGGGCTAAGCACTTCAGGCGCGAGATGATTGGCGTGAACGTGCCGCGCAATGCGTATATCCACATCACCGGCAGCGATTTGATTCGAGATAAAGACGGCAGCTATTACGTGCTGGAGGACAACGGGCGCTCGCCCAGCGGCGTGAGTTACATGCTGGAAAACCGCCAAGCGATGAAGCGCACGTTTGGCCGTTTGTTCGAGCGGTATGGCGTGATGCCAATCGAGCATTACCCGCAAGAGTTGCTGAACACCTTGCGCAGCATCGCCCCGCACGGCAACCCCGACCCCACCGTGGTGCTGCTCACGCCCGGCGTGTTCAACTCGGCGTATTACGAGCATTCGTTTCTGGCGCGGCAGATGGGTATCGAGATTGTGGAAGGGCGCGATTTGGTCGTTCACGACAACAAAGTGTTCACCCGCACCACGCGTGGCCTCAGCCCGGTGGATGTGATTTACCGCCGGATTGATGACGACTTTCTAGACCCACTGGCGTTTAACGCAGACACCATGTTGGGTGTGCCCGGCTTGTTTAACGCCTACCGCGCGGGCAACGTGGCTTTAACCAACGCCATTGGCACAGGCGTGGCCGACGACAAGGCCATTTACGCATTTGTGCCCGACATGATTAAGTATTACCTCGGTGAAGAACCGATTATTCCCAACGTGCCAACCTATCTGGCTTACAAAGATGATGACCGAAGTTACATTCTGGAGCATCTCGATCAACTCGTCGTAAAAAGCGTGAACGAGAGCGGTGGCTATGGCATGCTGGTTGGCCCGCACAGCACAACGGCGCAGCAAGCCGAGTTCGCCGACAAGATCAAACACAACCCGCGTAACTTCATTGCCCAGCCCACCATTTCGCTCAGTCGCCATCCCACTTACGCGGATTCGGCCACAGGCGAGGGCGAACTGTATGGCTGCCACGTAGACCTGCGGCCCTACATTCTCTTTGGCGACAAAGTCACGCTTGTGCCCGGCGGCCTCACCCGCGTGGCGCTGCGCAAAGGCTCGCTCGTCGTCAATTCATCGCAAGGCGGTGGATCAAAAGACACTTGGGTTCTTTATGACTTGCGATTAGCTATCAGCCGTCAGCGATCAGCTTTAAGCATCTTGCGTCCTAAGCTGACCGCTGATAGCTGATCGCCAATTGCTAATCGCTATATGCTTTCTCGTGTTGCCGATTCCCTCTACTGGATGTCGCGTTACATTGAACGTGCCGAGGACATCACCCGTATTTTGACGGTCAACTTTCACGCCTTGCTGGATTTGCCTGCGCTGGATGAGGCGCGTGCGTGGCAGCCGCTCATTAAGATTACCGGCGACGAGAAGTTGTTTGAAGAATGTTTTGTGGGCAAAGGCAATAAGTCGTCATACAACAGCCGCAACATCACCGAATTTTTGCTGTGGCATCCGGCCAATCCTAATGCCGTCGTCACCTGCATCACCCATGCCCGCGAGAACGCCCGTGGCGTGCGCGAACAAATTAGCACCGAGATGTGGGAGTCGCTGAACAAGCTGTATTTTTTGGCGAAAGACATCAACAAACAGGCGGTGTTGCGCGGCCCAGCGGATTTCTTTGGGCAGGTGCGCGATGGCTCGCACATCTTCCAGGGCATTACCCACGCCACCATGACCCACAACGATGCCTACGAATTTATTCAACTGGGCAAGCACATTGAGCGCGGCGACAAGACCACGCGGATTTTGGATGTGAAGTACGCCTTGTTGGGCAGCGAAGCCAGTGATGAAGCCTCGCCACAAGCCGCCTTGCAACTGATGGCGATGCTAAAAAGTTGTAGTGCGATGGAGGCGTATAGAAAGCAATACCAGCAATTGCAAACGTGGCGCGTGGCCGAGTTTCTGTTGCTCAACCGCGAGTTCCCGCGCAGCGTGTTGTTTTGCTTAAACCAGGTGCGCCATGCGGTGGATGTGATTGCGGCGGGCGCAAGTGAGACGAACTCGAATGGCTCTGGCCCGCGCGGCACGCCATCCCAACAAACCGTGCCCCAACGCCTGCTGGGCCGCCTGCTAAACGACATGGAGTACCTGGATATACGCGACGTGCTAGGCGATGGCATGCACCCGTATCTTGACCAAATTCAACAGCGCCTGAACCAAGCTGGCAACGACATCGCTAGCACCTTCTTCAGCACGCAAATTGTTTTGCCGGGGGCGAAGAATTTTCAGCAGGTGCAGCAACAACAATAGCCTTCAGCGATCAGCTGTCAGCCATCAGCTTCCGTATGTGCAAAGCTGATAGCTGATAGCTGAAGGCTGATCGCTATGAAATTACGAATCGAACACAAAACCACCTTCACCTACGACGAGCCGATAACCGAGGCTTACACCGAGATGCGGCTGAAGCCGAGCGACTTGGGCGGGCAGCACTGCTTGTCGTTCGTAGTAACAACCGAGCCACGCGGCACAGTAATGCGCTACGCCGACCGCTACGGCAACGATGTGCGCCACTTCGATGTGCTGATGCCGC
Organism: Roseobacter sp.; assembly: GCA_043748055.1. GTDB lineage: Bacteria > Chloroflexota > Anaerolineae > J036 > Brachytrichaceae > JANMVQ01. The sequence continues at coordinate 388 of JAYTNY010000701.1, read as the reverse complement.
ACCAGAAGGTGGGCGCGACGGCCATCAGCGAGGTGCTGACACCGAAAATATTGTTGGACGGCGAGCAAACCCTGTTGCCGTTGGATGAGCACGACTATTTGATGCCGACGGATTACAGCCCGCGCAACGACCATATTTGTGATTTTGTAAAGCCGTATGCCGTAGAGGGCGACCCGTTGCAGACCGCCAACGCCATCATGCGGGCCATCTTCACCTCGTTTAAGTACGAGCCAGGTGCAACCGATGTAAAGACCACCGCCGACGAAGTGCTCGCGCTAAAGCGCGGCGTGTGCCAAGACTTTGCGCATGTGATGCTGAGCGCCTGCCGCTGCGTGGGCCTGCCCGCCCGCTATGTGAGCGGCTATTTGTATGACCCCAAGCTGGTGGG
>JAYTNY010000700.1:0-2649 GCA_043748055.1 Roseobacter sp. | reverse complement strand
CCACTGGAAGGCGCCTGCAACAGATCGCGGTAGACCACCGGCGGCACGCTGAAATATTGATACACGTCGCCATCGTGAAATTCGACTTCCAACGTTTCAGTCGAATCATCGTAGCCCACGGCGCGAAAGGCTTCGGAATCAACAAATTGGCGGTTCATGGTGTCCTCTACGTATTACCTCAATTCTGGAATGGAGGGCGGTGCAGGCGGTGTGGAGTTTATGTTGTTCAGACCTTTATTCACAAACTGACGGTAGGCCAGCGTCCAAGCCGCCGAGTTAAAAACGCTGTAGAGCACGCTCCAAATCATGATCAAAATGTAGAGGATGACAACCACCAACCCAAACGAGGCCGTAAACAAGCCAGAGAACACCCGCGATAAATCTTCTGGGCGTGCCCCAGAACCCAGTTGCGAAAACTGATTCATGAGCGGGAACATGCTGAACTGCAAACCAAACTGCAATACGATACTTACGATAAATTGCACGCCCACTAAAACGATTGCCAACAAAAATATGCTGCCCAAGTTGGCACGAAACAACCGCCAACCTCGGCGCAAGCTCTCCATCGCATCCGTGTTGTCCAGCACAATTGCACGTTCACTCATCACGTAAATGCCAGAGGCGAACAGTGCGTAGCCTAATATGGCGCAATACAACCCCAACACCGCGCACAAACCGCCTGAGAAAATGGCGGCAAACGCATCTTCGCCGCGGTTGGCATTCAACCCTGCGCCACCTGCCGACAATGCAACAGCCATTACGCCTGCAAAGCCTATGCACAAAATGCCAAAGACAGGCAACGAGATAACAAGGCCAGATACAAAGAGTTTGCCTGCATTGCGCCAACCCACACGCATGGCGTTGCCAAATTGCACCCGGCCTTCATCCTCGGCCTGGCGCACACCTTCAATTAATGCGCCCTGCGATACCAACGCCAGCACCAAGATGAAGATGTAGCCCACGAATAAGAGGCAATAAGCGCCCAGTATGCCTGCGCCCATCATGCCACTGGCAGTAAGCCCATCTTCCGAGGCGATGCCTGTAGCAATCCCTGCCGCCATCGCCCCAAAGAAAACTACAAAAAAGGGCACCAGCGCAACCAGTGAGCCAATAATCGGAATCAGCATAATCAACCACAGCGTCTTGTGTTGCCAGGTGATCTTTAACGCGCGCGAAATTGTTGCTCCAAAATCCATGTTGATACTCCGAATAACGAGTGCCAAATGTCGGATCGCTTGTCATTCGACATTCGCCCCTCGTCGCTTGTACTACTCCCACTCAATGGTCGCGGGTGGCTTGGTCGTTATATCGTAGGTCACGCGGTTTACGCCTGACACCTCGTTGACAATCCGGCTGCTGATACGCGCCAACACATCGTATGGAATGCGCGCCCAATCGGCAGTCATAAAGTCATCGGTGGTTACCGCACGGATGGCGATCACCTCGGTGTAGGTGCGCCCGTCGCCCATCACACCCACCGAGCGCACGGGCAGCAGCACGGCAAAGGCTTGCGAAGTCGCACGCATCAAATCGGCCTTGCGCAGCTCTTCTTGCAGGATGGCATCTGCGGCGCGTAATCGCTCTACGCGCTCCAAAGTGATCTCGCCCAAGCAACGCACTGCCAGCCCCGGCCCCGGGAAAGGTTGCCGCCACACAATCGAATCCGGCAAGCCCAGCGCTGTGCCCACTGCACGCACTTCATCCTTAAACAAAAAGCGCAATGGCTCCAACAACTCAAACTGCATGTCTTTGGGCAAGCCACCCACGTTGTGGTGTGTCTTAATCTTGGCCGCCGCCTGCCGCTCTGGCCCACGCGATTCGATGACATCGGGATACAACGTGCCTTGTGCCAGCAATGCTTTCGTTCCGGCTAATAGCTGATCGCTAATCGCTGATAGCTGCGATTCAAATACCCGCACAAACTTCTCGCCAATTTTCTTGCGCTTCTCTTCGGGGTCGGTTACGCCGCTCAGCACATCCATAAACTCTTCGGTGGCGTTCACGGCAATCAGCTTGATGCCTTGCTCGCGCTGAAAAGTTTCGATGACCTGCGCGCCCTCATCTTTGCGCAGCAAGCCCGTGTCTACAAACACGCACGTCAGTTGGTCGCCGACAGCTTTATGCACCAACGCCGCCGCCACGCTGCTGTCCACGCCGCCGCTCAGGCCACAGATCACAGGGCGGTTGCCCACCTGGGCGCGAATCTTCGCCACGCTCTCGTCCACAATGTTGTTGGGGTTCCAATTCCCCGCCACACCGCACACGCCGCGCACAAACTGAACGATGAGTTCGCGTCCGCCCTCGCTGTGGTTCACCTCTGGATGAAACAGCACCGCAAAGATTTTGCGCGCCTCATCGGCCATGCCTGCAATGGGCGAGTTGGCGCTGCGGGCGATGACCGTGAAGCCCGGCGGCACTTGTTCAATGCGGTCGCCATGGCTCATCCAGACGGAGCGGGATTGGGGATTGGTGATTGGGGATTGGCTAAGTTCGACATCGGCCTGGCCATATTCGCGGTGGCTGCTGGGGGCTACTTTGCCACCCAGGCTGTGCGTTAGCAGGTGCATGCCATAGCAAATTCCCAGCACCGGCACGCCGCTTTTTAGGACGTAATCCGGCAACGTGGGTGCACCAGGTTCATACACGCTG
>JAYTNY010000699.1:0-3018 GCA_043748055.1 Roseobacter sp. | reverse complement strand
GGGCGGCGCGGACATTTCCAGGCCCATCTGAAAACTCGTGTTCAGTGCGGCGGGCGCGGCGGGGTCAAAGTTGGGCTGGTAGGCAATTTGCAAATACTCTAGGCCGTTGCTCAGCTCGCGGTGGATGGGTGTGGCGTGGCGCGACAGATCGGCGATGGCCTTGCGGCGCAGCAGCGCAATTTTTACGCCAGCGGGCACAAGCTGGTCGTCCCAGATGGCGAGTTCGTCGGGGTCAATCTTGCGGTCAAAGGCTTGTTTCAATAATGCATTACGCTGCGCCAGCGCCTTCTCGTATTGGTCGCGGGCGCGCACGTAATCGGCATCCACTTGCGAGAGAGCCGCGTCCAAAAACTCGCGCCGCAGCGCAGGTGCGCCACTCACCAGGTCCACATCCCCTGGCAAAAACAGCACCACGTTAAGTTGGCCCACCAAATCGATGCCGCGCTTGCTCATGCGGTCAATTTTGATTTCCTTCTTCAGCCTATTTAATTCGCCCTTTTGCACCACGATTTCCAACGTATGCGCACGATTCTGCCCGCCATCGCTGCGTTGGAGTTGGGCTTTGAGTGCGGCATAAGGGTAGGGGCCATCCTCTTCCGCGCCCCAGCGAATAATTTGCCGGTCGGCACTGGTGTGTGGCGAATGCGAGGTGGCGAGAAAGTAAATCGCCTCCAGCAACGAGGTCTTGCCCTGCGCATTGTCGCCCAAAATAATCGTCAGGCCGGGTGGCAGATCAAGTTCCAACCGCGCATACAGGCGGAAGTTGGTGAGGGACAAGTGGCGGACGATCATGATTTTGGGGAATTGCGGAGAAGCGAATGCGATTCTAATCCTTCGTGCTGACTACATCAGGTTTTAAGACAAGATGACCGGATTTATCAGGATTTATGAAAGTTTCCCATCCTGTTTCATCCTGTAATCCTGTCAAAACCCCCTAAATCAAATCAATTTTTTGTGGGATGCGCCATACAATCAGGTTATAATTTCCACGCAACTTACGGCAGTTTTAATGTTTGTTTCGATTTCTCACCTCGGCGACCCCGCATGAACTCCTATCCACAGCTTCATTCGGCAGCCCTTCCTGCGCCTTCAAGACATCGTTTCTTCCTCCGTTCGTGCGTATTGCGTTTTCATCAAGCCTTTAACAAACCTGTATTAAGGCTCGCCACAAGGCCTGTTGCGCAACCTAAATTCAAAATGTAACTGGCCGCGCTTATAAGCAACGCTGGTTCTATTAATCACTAATAACTAATTACTAATAACTTTTTATATGGCATCACAACCTCTTAAATGGATCCCCATCGGCGGACTGGGCGAAGTCGGCAAAAACATGATGGCGTTCGAGTATGGCAAGAACATCTTGATCGTCGACACCGGCATCATGTTCCCCGAAAGCGACATGTTTGGCATTGACGCGGTGATCCCCGATTTCAACTATCTCAAAGACAAGGCCGATTGGATTCGCGCCATCGTCGTCACGCACGGGCACGAGGATCACACCGGCGCAATTCAATACGTCGTGCGCGAATTTCCCGGCGTGCCCATCTACGCCACCCCGCTCACGCGCGGGCTGCTGGAGATCAAACTCAAAGAAGCCAAGCTGATGGACAAGACCACGCTGAACACGGTGCAAACCAATGGCGAGTTTCAGGTCGGCCCGTTCAAGGTGGAGTTCTTCCGCATGTGCCACAGCATCCCTGACAACGTGGGGCTGGGCATCACCACGCCTGCGGGCCTGGTCGTCCACAGCGGCGACTTTAAGTTTGACCACACCCCGGTAGACGGCCAACCCAGCGACTTTGCCAAGCTGGCCGAGTTTAGCCAACGCGGCGTGCTGGCTTTGTTTGCCGACAGCACCAATGCCGAAACGCCTGGAACGACACCCAGCGAACGGGTGATCGAACCCGCGTTCGAGCACATCTTTCGAGATGCTGAGGGCCGCATCATCGTTGCCACCTTCGCGTCCTTAATCAGCCGCGTGCAGCAGGTGATTAACGTGTGTGAGATTTACGGGCGCAAGCTGGCCCTGGCTGGCACCAGCATGAACGAGAACGTAAAGATGGCTCAGAAAATGGGTTACTTGACGATTCCTGATGGCATGCTTGTTAAGCTAGAAGAGGCGATGAAGATGAAGCCCCACGACATCGCTATTATGGCAACCGGCACACAGGGTGAACCCAGCGCGGTGCTAGGGCGCATGGCTATGGGCAAGCACCCGGTGATTAACGTGGAGCCGGACGACACGATTGTGCTCTCGGCGCACCCCATTCCGGGCAACGAGGAATACATCCATCGCATCATCAACCGGCTGTTTCAGAAGGGCGCGAATGTGCTTTACGATCCCATCGCCAAAGTTCACGTCTCCGGGCATGCCTGCCAGGAAGAACAAAAGCTGCTGATGAGTTTGGTGAAGCCCAAGTTCTTTGTGCCCATTCACGGCGAGGTGCGCCAGTTGAAGGCGCATGCCAAGCTGGCCCGCTCAATTGGCATCCCTGCCGAGAACATCTTCCCGGTGGAGAACGGCACGCCGATTGAGTTTGCAGATGGCGAGGCGACGGTGTTGGAGCGCATGCCCGGCGGCTATGTGTTTGTGGATGGCAGCAGCGTGGGCGATATCGGCCCCGTTGTTCTGCGCGACCGCGAAAGCCTGGCTCGTGATGGCTTTGTGATGCTGGTGATCCGGCGTGACGAAGAGGGCAAACTCTACGAGAACCCGGAGATCATTACGCGTGGCTTTGTCTACATGAAGGAGAGCGAGGAGCTGATTAAGCAACTCTCCGAGCAGTTGGCGAAAACACTGCACGAGATGAACAACGGCATGAGCGATCAGCAGGTGAAAGACAAATCGGTTGAGGCGATGAACAAGCTGATTTACAGCGAGACCAAGCGCAGACCGATGACGTTTGCGGTTGTGGCGTAGGAAGTGAATGGGGAATAGGGATTGGGGATTCGCAGTAATCCCTATTCCCTATTCCCTATTCCCTATTCCCTATTCCCTATTCCCTATTTTCACTTCTT